>JAYVGZ010000280.1:0-4011 GCA_043771805.1 Pseudomonadota bacterium | reverse complement strand
GCCGCTCTCCGGCCTGACGCAACCCCGCTCACGCGACGTTCAAATTCTTGACATCGCCGAATACATCCTCGCGCACCACGGACCCGACAACGCTGGATGCGCGCACAGCACACTGAAGCGGCTCACCATTTCCACCTTGGAGGCGGCTCTGGACGTCGCCTACTCACGAGGACTTAGCCGCAAAATCCTCCCAATCCACTTCAAAAATACCATGGGTATATGGCAGGACCACTGCTGCGTCGATCTTGCCATTGGCCATAAGTTCGACCAACTCCTTACTGACCGTTGGAGGGGAGACGTTTACAAGATGATCGCTGAGGTCGCCTTCAAAGACCTCACGCAACCGCTCATCGAGCGCCCTGCCAGCCGCGACATTTCTGTACCCATGGAAGCACTTTGCAATAGCTTCAAAGGCGGCACCTTCGACATGGTGAGAAGGTACCTCACCCTCAGGAACCTAACATCATCCTTCCCCGGACTCCGTCCTTATCACCTTGGGCGCGCTACCCAGGGGACCTACAACGATCAAGCTGTGGTCGACGAGGTACTGAAGAAGAAGGTCGACGATATGATTCTCCGCCGCTGGAAGAAAAATCTACCGGCATTTATCGCCGCCGTTTCCCTCGACGACTTCAAGGAACCATTCGATGATCAGGTCGGGGAGTTTCGCTTCCCGGTTAGCCTCGGAGCTGTATGCGGCCACTTCTCGAGTAGCGCCTACCGTATGGTGATGCGCTATCTCGAGATTACGGGGCGCAGCGAGGAGTATAAAGACTTTCGTACCTATCACATGATGAGAGCTCCAAATGGAACATTCAACTCCGCCGACACGGTCGATGAAGTGATTTGCAAGAAGATTGGGCAGCTCCTCGATCAGAGGTGGAATGGATCCATCGGGAAGATGTTAGCCGAGGTTAACAGCGATGATATCTTCGCTCCGTTTGTCGAGACCATCGCAGGGTCACCCTTCATAGTAAGCATGGCAGGAGTAGCCTCTGCCTTTTCGGAATTCGGCTACCTCGTGCTATGCCGGTACATCGAGCTAACGAGGGGCGAAGACGCCCAAGACGTTCTCAAATCCTTTCGCCCTTATCACATGGCAGTTACTTCACGAGGCGCCTTTGAAACACCTGAACTTGTCGATGAGGTGCTCGTGAAAAAGATTGACAAGCTCCTCAATGAGCGCTGGACGGGCAATGTTGGACGTATGTTAGCCGAGATCTCTCAGGATGACCTCAGCGAACCCTTCGAAGAGGCAATTGCCGGGCATCTCTGCCCTGTGAGCTGCTCAATTCTACTGAAGACCTACAATCAAAGTCCCTTCGCGATTCTTCAGCGCTACCTCGAGCTCAAGGGGCTCGACCAAAGGTTCGCCGCGCTTCGGCCGTACCACCTAGCTATGACAGGACATTCCTATTATCGCACAGAGGATCTTTTGGGAGAACTCGTGGCGAAGGCCGTAGACCATCTTCTGTTGAAGAGACGCTGGAACGGAGATCTCAATCGGCTTATTTCAGAGGTTAGCGCGATCGAACTCTTCTCTCCCATCAAGGAAGTGATCGGTGGTCACCAGTTTGAAGTCAGTATTGGCCGAGCCGGTAATATCCTCGAAAACAGCCCCTTTAAGTTTCTCAAATACTACCTTCAGCGAAACGGCCTCTCTAACGCCTACGCAGATCTAAAGCCCTACCATATGGCTAAAGCGGCAATGACTACCTATGGCGACTCATCCTTGCTCGATGAGGTTATCGCTAAGCGGGTTGACACGTTACTCACTACTCGTTGGAAGGGCGATTTTAAACGCATGCTCACCGAGATCACCACGGAGGACTTAGAAACTCCCTTCATCGAGCACGTAAACGGATATCCATTCGAGGTGAGTATGTTTCAACCCGTAAATCTATGTGGTGGGGGTGTCACGCCGGTCCTCCAGCGCTACGCCACATACAAGGGAGTAAACTTCCCCTATACGGCCCGTTGCTTCAAGGGTAGGTCTGCGGCACGCCCGCGTCGAATCTCCGGATTACTCGATCAGTACGATCTCAAGGTCCTCCGTGATGAAAAGGGAAATTACTCTACCAGATTGCTTGGGTTGCCCGAATTTTGCTCCGATGAAAAACGAGCTGTTAGAGAGATATGCGTCCAAGAGGTCGGACGCAGACTCGGCAACGCGCCGATAGCGTACCTAGGGCTCGAGACAGAACGGTTTGAGAGCCTCAGACTTGTAGCAGAAGTCTTGACGCTCGATTCTTCTAACTCCATGATTATCGAACGAGATGCGAGAACATACAACGCGATGGTCGCCGTTCAAAAGCTCGGGACAACGGATGATCAAGAGCTACTCGAGGGGATCGATATTCGAAAGGGCGAACTCGAGCAGGTTCTTCCAAAAGTCACCGGAAGCTTCAACTACATCAACTTGGATTTTGTGGGCTTTCTCACGCCCCGGAAGGAGCAGATGCTCGCCCATCTTCTTAAACACCAACTTCAAGCCCAAGCAGTGACTATCGTCACACTGGGTGATTCGCAACTTCAGAGAGCACGAGCACGCCGCGCCGGATTCAACTCGCAGGTCGACGATCTAGTCGATGGAATGCTACGGGCAGCACCGGTGCAGATGGCAGTGAATAAGATCTTCCAGATCCCGTACTCGGGCGGCACACAGAGATCCTCAGGCACACCTATGGTAGTGGTCGGCTTTGAAACCCTCCGGTCGGTTTAATTGGATAGTTAGGAGAGAATCGGATAGAAAAACCAATCAATTTCCAATCCGTAACAGCTAGTTGAGATGGTAGGAGTTGGCTTGCCTACGGGCGAGTGCCTTGGAATGTTTATGCGTGAAGGTGACCCGCACGCTAAATCAATTCGTACAGTTATCGAGCCCCAAACCCCTTACCCCTGCTCAATCCCCATAGCGATTAGAAAAGTGTCCTACCGGGTATCGCCGAGCGTAGTGGGCGCGGCTGCGGAAATTGGCCCTGGCTTTTGCTCGACACTATTCTCAGAGTGATGATGGGTTCGGGCAAGTGGCTTTTAGAATGGGTGTTGGCTTTCACTTTGCCGTTGAGGGCCCGTTCTTCGGTCATGTAGTCGACAATGCCGATGGAAGTATACGACGCGCAGAGTATGATAATTTTTCCGCTGGGGTAAAGACTGGATACTCTATGGAGTGTGCAATTTCAGGCGGTGTTCGCACGCTAACCCGCGGGCTGTTTTTGGATTCTGTGGCAAAGAACTTTGAGGACACTCGCTTTGATGCTGAGTAGCCCAGCACAGCGAAAAACAAGTTACGAATCTTTTCAGATACGCCTTAAAACCTCGGTAATAACACTTACCTTACAAGAACTGTCACATACTCGGTTGATCTGCGATTAAAATTCACATCCCTTTGAACGCTGCTCAGCAACGAAGTGGATCGTCTGTTCAGTTCGCTAGCGCTTTTCGAGGACCGTTAGACTGTTAGTAGCTGAGGAAGTTAGCATTGGTAATTAATCAGCAATACTTCGGTTTTTGTTGTTATAGGTAAAAACCGAAGAAAAAAACATAATAATATCAGAGGATAACATCAAAAACCGAAGTATATTGCCAAGCTTTATTACTTCGGTTTTAATAGGGCATGAGCCAATTAGTACCTAAACGTATCCCAAGAAGAGAAGCAGAACTTGAAATCGAAGAGTTTCTATCTCATAACAAAAAATCGGGCCTAGTATATCTGCGTGGTCGTAGAAGGGTAGGTAAAACTACGCTCCTTAAGAAGATTCAGGCTGAGTCAAGCAACATCTTCTATTTTATTGGCATGCTCGATGAAACTAATAGAAACTCATTAGATCGATTTGTTGTAGCTTGGGATAACTTCAATGGGAATGCAGTTCTTAGCAGATACAAAAAAACTGAACTAAGCTGGTCTCTGTGTTTTGACGAGGTGGTGCACTTTGCTCATAAAAATAAAAAACTAGTACTTGGCATTATATTCGACGAAATACAGTGGATAGCAAAAGCACAAGGGGCGGT
>JAYVGZ010000279.1:0-3487 GCA_043771805.1 Pseudomonadota bacterium | reverse complement strand
GAGCCTGCGCAAGAGTCTCCTTTCAATCTCGTGCTCATGCGTAAGCTGGATCGACTGCACTTGGATTATCCATTTGCGGGTAGTCGGATGCTGTGTGACATGCTGTGCATGCAAGTCGACGAGGTCAACCGCAAGCGAGTCCAGAGGCTCATGCACCTGATGGGAATGGAAGCCATTTACCCTAAGATCGGTCATATGGTCCAGTAGATCCTTGTTTCGAGGGCCTTCCCAAGAGGTCGAGGTTCCTAAGCCCAGAACTAATTGGTCTTTTGACCATATCTTCTGTACCAAGCAACATATTGTAAAAAAAGATCAGATAGCTGTGGTGAACCGGGCTAAAAGAGAATAGACGAAAGTCATGTTTAACCTCCGCAACATACTACCTGCCTTGAAGCAATTCCAAGTCGACGACCCCGCGCGCGACCACAACCCCTATGCACCACCTCGGTATGAAGAGACTAAGGTGCCCGCGCTTGCGATAGCGGACAAAACGGTGCCGCCCTACCACCAAGAGTATTGCCGTCTTCTCAACACCTCATCACTCGAGGCACCCTTTGCCGGACTAACGCCCCTCCATAGAGCCCAAATCCTCAATCGATTCCTTGAACTGTCACTCCGCGCGCACTCCAAAGTCCTGATTCATTCGGGACCACTGGAGGTGCTGCCACCCGATGCTGACGCAAAACTTAAAATTCAGGAGCTGGCGAACCGCGATTCATTCGCACTCCTCCTTCGGGGAACGAATCGCGACTCGACCTGGGCACAAATTGCAACAGAGGTACAAGGTGTGAGGAGCTGCGAAATTGCTGATCACCCAGCGGAGTTGCGGTATTTTACGCTGTCGGAGGATGATCTTTATATCTGCTCCGCAGCCGTCGCCGCACCCTCATATCATGAGCATCGACCTGAAGTATCCCAGAATTTTCCTGTTCGTATCCACCGCCAGCAGCTAGCTTATTTCAAGGGGTTTATCGAACTTTTTTGCCCGCGATTATGGCAGAAGATTGCGGTAAATGGCGCGCATCATCAGTAGGTCACCTAGCAGCCGTTCTCACAGCACAGCTCGCGAGTGGGTCGTCTCATCACATCAAGGAGACCGCTGCCGACAAAAAATCAGAACATATCCATCGCCCACCGCATACTGTTTCGGATTCTCCTGCGACTGGCGCGATGCAGCGTCGTTCGCGAAGTGGTGCTAAAGAGATAACCGATACCGAGGCATTCGTGCGTACTCTCACAAAGTTCACGACATGACCCACCTTAAGGCTAGTTCGACCCGGCTAACCCAATCCGCCGTTCGATGCGAACTCTTGGAACACCTCGTTCTGCCCAGTAGGATCTATCGCGGATTAAATCAGCCACCCCCGCACCATCATTCTCGACTAAGAGCGGCTGTAGGATTTCCCTTGTAGCTGATGTGTAGTCCCCCCTATACCGAAGATCAAACAGCACTTCCTTCGTTGTGCCTGATAGCTTCTCCCAAGAGGCATCACCGTACTTAGCAACAACATCAGAGCGCGCGAAAATACGCTTGATGTCAGCCACGTAGTAGGGAACTAAGACCTGCTCAAAGAGACGCTTCTGAGCAGCTAAAGTTATCACCGGGGCGTGCTCACGGTTGTCTTCAACGAATTCCCGGGCGTCCCTGCCTTTCAAGCGAGCAGCCTGGGAGAAGAAGCTTGCATCACTCGCAGGCACACCAGCTTTGGTGAGCTCGGAACGGACCTCGGAGCTCGATCGGTTTCCCATATCGTACCCTCGGCCAACCGTTACCCCACTTGCAGCTCCGCCGGGCCAATGAATCTGTCGACTGAAGAAACGGTTGCGCTGCTCGGTTCCCTCAGCATCGAAGGTTGCCTGAGCAAACGAAACTTTGAGTGCGGGTGAGTTTGGGTGAAAGGAGGTGATAGGAGGAACCTCAGAGGTAGGATTATCTCTGGTTGGCCGGATAGTTGTTGCTGTGTGGTTACGTAAAAGATTCATGCTCCTCCCTCGATGAGATAAGTGTTGTTCGGCGTTGAATCCCCTGTATCGCGCTGCGTAAGGCGCTGCAGAGATACTACGAGTTCGATTGACGGAAGGCCGAGTTGCTAGAAAACTTTCTTTCAGGGCTTAGAAAGACCTCCGAAAGAAATGGCGCTTCGTAGCTACCAGTTTTTCTTCCGTCGCCGAATGATGCTGACAAGCAGGAATACGCCGAAAAGAGGCGTAGGGAGCCATTGCAACGACTGCCAAAGAGAGCCCTGTATAGGAAGAGAATTACGAGCGACCACGCCCCAATCCCGAAGTGTAGCGCTTCGTAGTTCTGGAGTCTTGAGCCATGCGGGGTCTGAAAGGAGTGACGCAATGACACTCTGCGAAATGGGGAATGTTGTGAGCCTCTCTTCGGCTTTAGCAGTGCCCCGGGTGAGGTACTTAAGCCGATCGTGCACGTCAATAACGAAGGCCCCGAACAGGTCGTTTATAATATTCCACCGCTTCGCACCGAGCACTGCGTCGTACCGAAGAGCCCCCTTCCACTCAAAGGGACTTCCCTTCACTACTGATGAGGTCTCGGTGGTAGCATACATCGCTGGAAGAATCGGTAATTTACCGATATCAAAATCGACCGGACCGCCGGGGCTCCCGCGCTTAGAGTACCATAATCGCTGGCCCTCTTCGGAAAGCACAAAAGAGATAAATGCGTCTGCAACCGCAGAGTTCGGCGCCCCTTTTATGACGGCAATCCCATCGCCGTTGACGGCAGGGTAGTCGGTTGGAATGACGAACCCGAGTCTGTCGCTGCCGAACCGTCTGATGACCTCTCCAGCATAGGTGTCAATCGAGAGACCGTATGTTATCTCGCCGATGGAGATCTCCTTTCCAACCTGAGAAGCAGTACCTGAGAAGTTCTTCACATTCGCCGCAATTCCTTGAATGATACCCCAGCCGTCATTCCATCCGTAGCCTTGCAGAATTATTTCGTACATGGAGTGCATGCTGCCACTTTTGCGAGGATCGCTTGACCCAAGTGCGCCCTTGTATACGGGGTCGGCTAAATCGCGCCAGGTAGCCGGTACCGGCAGTTTTAGTTTGGTGACCGCGGCCTTGTTGTATAGAATTCCGAAGGTGCTCAGTGCTGCCGCGAACCAGGTGTGTTGAGGGCCGACCAGCTCTACGCCCGCTATATCGTGCGGGATATTCTTCAATACTTCAGGTTGTATGGTGGCCACTTGAAGGAGACCATCCTTCTCCAGCTCAAGGAATGAATCAGTGCCGCCCCCAAACATAAGGTCGACGTCGATTCCGTCAGGTTTTGACTTAAATTGCGTTCGGATATACCGAACAATGTCTGAGGTGCCACCCACATCTAGCCAACGAAATTCGACGGATCTACCACTGCGTGCCCTCCAGTGGGCCGAGAAGCCACGAGCAAACTCTCTTCGAATTCCCTCCCAGTGCGCAGACACGAGAATAAGCTCGTCCGCCGTCTTCTCCGCAGTCTTAT
>JAYVGZ010000278.1:0-6680 GCA_043771805.1 Pseudomonadota bacterium | reverse complement strand
GCGTTCGCTCATTGAAGCATACCCACATTTTGAAACATCAGCGGAAAAAGAGCATGTGACAAAATATTTCTACGAGCACCAAGATACGGTCCGAATCATCTCCTTTGCTCCCCGACCGCCGCTACCCCTTACTCGCTCCCTAGCGATTGACACAGTAGAAGATCTCGAAAAGGCGCGGAAAATCGCTAGCGCTCTCGGCAATTCGCTGATTACTGCGACCTGTTACGACGTACTAGAAACTGCTGAGAGGTTGTTTTGATGCCACTAAATGTTGGAATCATTGGTCTAGGAGTTGGCGAATCCCATATCGAGGGCTACACCGCAGCTGGCGCCAAGGTTGTAGCGCTTTGCGATTTTGACCAGGAGAAACTACAAGGAGCTGCATCCCGACACCCCAGTGTAACTGCTACATACCTTGATGCCGATGCCCTCCTGGATGACCCGGCAATTGATGTGGTTTCTATAGCTTCCTACGACAAAGATCATTGCCGTCAGGTATTGCGGGGCCTTGAGAGCGGAAAACATCTCTTTGTTGAAAAGCCGCTGTGCGTTTCAGCGGAAGAGGCCCGATCGATCAGATCATTAATGAAAAAACATCCTTCACTCAGGCTATCCTCGAACCTGGCCTTGCGCGCATCTCCACGATTCATCAAAGTACGAGATCTCGTTGAATCTGGGGAATTTGGGAATCTCTACCACGTTGAAGCCGACTACCTTTACGGCAGAATAGAAAAATTACTAACTGGGTGGCGCGGCCAAGATCCCGCATATTCGGTCACACTCGGCGGCGGCATTCATGTAATCGATCTACTGTTGTGGCTTACGCAAGACCAAGTAGTCGAAGTGCGCGCCATAGGCACTCAAGTTGCTACCAAGGGCTCTCAGATCGCCTTCCCTGATACGGTAACTGCTCTCCTGTCCTTCAAGTCGGGGATGACAGGAAAGGTTTCAAGCAATTTTCCATGTGTCCATCCCCATTTTCATACACTGAATTTGTTCGGCAATCTCGGCACTTTTCAGAATGATTTTACGGAGGGCAAGCGGTTTACCTCGCGTGGTACGGATTCATTTGTGTCTTTACCAGAGGCTTACCGCCCCGCAGGGAAGCATCTTTTGGTAACGGAGTTTATTAGGGAAATTCAAGGGGACCCCTCCAACCATGTGTCGGTTGAATCCATCTTCCAAGCTCTGTCAGTATGCTTTGCAATCGATACTTCCCTTAAAACTGGTGTTGCGGTCGTAGTTGAGTATCTTTAGCCAAGATGAACCTCTATGTAATTTCCCTCCCAGTTTGCCGCTTAGACTACCCGTTATTCACTTTGGAAGATGGATCAGGTCTTTTCGATTGACGGTAAAGCAACGGATAGCAATACTCACCCATAGTAAATTAAGCAGGTATTACATGTCTAAACCCATTCCTTTTGGAACCCCGATTATTGGAGCCGAAGAGAAAGAGGCTATGCTCGAGGTGCTCTCACAGCCAGTACTGGTCCATGGTCCTCGCTCAGCTCTATTTGAAGACCACTTTCGCGAATACGCGGGCGTAAACCACGCGACATCCGTTTCATCATGCACCGCAGGACTTCACTTAATCTACTTTCACCTCGGTCTTCAGCCCGGTGACGAAGTAATTGTGCCGGCACAAACCCACAATGCAACGGCCCACGCAGTTGAGTATATGGGTGCAAAACCCGTCTTTGTTGATGCCGAGCCGCACACCGGAAATATCGATATCGACCAGATTGAGGGGGCGATTACCCCGCGAACTCGGGCTATCTCAGTAGTCCACTATCTCGGCATGCCCGTTGATATGGATCGAGTGAACGCTATCGCAAGTAAGCACGGAATTATCACTGTGGAAGACTGCGCGCTTGCGATGGGAACAAAACTCCGCGGCAAACATGCGGGCGGTCTCGGAGATTACGGTGCATTTTCCTTCTATCCTGTGAAACACATGACCACTGCAGAGGGTGGGATGGTGACAATGAAAAAGGCAGACAACTACGAGGCAATTAAGCGCAAGAAGGCCTTTGGCGTTGATCGAACGGCGGGAGAACGCTCAATTCCAGGGGTGTATGATGTTACGATGCTCGGGTTCAATTATCGCATGAGCGAAGTGCACGCTGCTTTGGGAATTGTGCAGTTGACGCGACTTGGCCAATTTCTCTCCGCTCGTAAGAGAAACTACGCCTACCTTGCCCATATGCTGGGCCAATCGCAGGAATTGTCACTCTTAACAACGAGTGGCGAGGGATTCGAGTGCAGCTGGTACTGCCTCTCCGTAGTCTTATCGCCAGCCCTCAGCCAGAAGCGTTACGAAATCATTGAGTTGCTCAAACAGGATGGCATCGGAACAAGCGTCTACTACCCACATCCCGTTCCATATTTAAAGTACTACAAGGACAAGTACGGGTACAAAGGAACCGAGTTCCCGGTGGCGGCCAAGCTGAGCTACTGCACGATCGCTCTGCCGGTCGGTCCACATTTGGATGAGGCTGATATGGAGCGGATCGGTACCACACTCCTACGCGCAGTTAAGTCAGTTTAAATTCATTGGCGAGACCATGCGATACTGCTCCCGTTGTGTTTTACCCGACACCCGTCCCGGTATAGTTCTTGGGATCGGTGATGTTTGCAACGCATGCAGCGCCTATTCGGAAGCTACCGCCTCGGTAGACTGGAGTAGCCGTGAAGCTGCTTTTCGCGCGCTCGTTGCTGAAACAAAAAAGCACAGCAAAGGCTACGATTGCGTAATTCCCGTCAGTGGCGGGAAAGATAGCACATGGCAAGTTCTCCGGTGCCTTGAGTACGGCCTCAACCCCCTGGCTGTTACATGGAGAACTCCTGCCCGAACAGAGCTAGGGCAATACAATCTGGACCGCCTTATTGAACTTGGAGTTGACCATATCGACTATCAAGTTAACCCAAAGGTAGAAAAGATCTTCATGCTCCGCGCGTTAGAGCGGCTCGGTTCTACCGCTATCCCGATGCATCTTGCGATTTTTAATATTCCCCTCTCGATTGCAGTCAAGTTTGATGTACCTCTGGTTGTGTGGGGAGAAAACTCGGCGGATGAATATGGCACCAAGGACAGCTCTCTCAGAGGGCACCGACTTACGCGCGATTGGCTGAAAGTCTTCGGCGTCAGCAACGGTACCACGGTCGAAGATTGGATAGATGAAGAGCTCACCCGCCAAAAATTAACGCCTTATTTTGGTCCGACTGACCAACAGCTCGCTGAGAAAGGCACTCATGCAGTTTTCCTAGGCCACTACTTTGGGTGGGACCCCGAGACAACTCTCGCGTTTGCAAAAAAAAGTGGCTTTCGCGTTCGAGAGGAGGGGCCGAAGGTCGGTTACTGGAACTATGCCGATATCGACGATGATTTTATATCGATTCATCACTACTTAAAGTGGTACAAGTTCGGCTTTACCAGGCTCTTTGACAATCTCTCGATCGAAATACGACGCAACCGTATGACCAGAGATGAGGCAATAAATGTCATCAAAGTTTACCGTGAGCAATTACCTCAGTTGGACATTGAAAAATTCTGCGCTTTCGTGGGCATTACTACTTCTCGCTTCTTCCACGTCATCGAAAAATTTCGCAATCCCACGATATGGAAGCGCATCGGCACCGAATGGAAAATTCCTAATTTTCTTATTCCTGATTGGGACTGGAGAGCACCGTCGTAAGTTAGCTTTATGTGGAAGTAGAGCCTATGAAATTTCGTGAAAAGAACCCTCCTCGAACTTTCGAGGTCGGCTATGATGTAAAGGGATACATCACTGATTGTGGAACAGTAGAACTCGCCCCTGACGAGCAGGTCACCTTCACAACGCCATCGGGTGGCGAATACGATGTGACCCGAAAAACATGGGGGTTCTACGCCACTCCCTCCTTGAATCATCGCTTGGCTGGATTCGGACTCAGGGCAGTATTGGTAAAAAACCGGCTGAACAGATTCTTCGTAATGTTGGTCGAAAGTGGCAAGGAAGCTCTTTTTTTGGAGTATGTTCGAGCTGAACCGTTAATCATAGTCTCTTGGATGGACACTCAAGATGCGCTCGATGCATTAAGTGAAGCTGTTACTCAGAAGGACTTCCGGGACGATAAGACATGAAATGCCTGGTTTGCGGGTCCACTACCTTTCTGCAAGAATTCGTTGTTACTAGACCCGACCCGTACAGAGCTCTACTTGGGGCGAATGTGGCGGAGGCCCGCTACCATGAATGCAATACTTGTGAAGGTATGATCTTCGAAGGCGACTCAAGAGCGGAGCATCTTTACGACGGAGGCGCATACTATGGCGTCGACTCCGACCCTAAAGAATTCCTCGCCAAGAGATTCAATCAAGTAGCGTCGCTTCCGCCCGAGCGATCAGACAATCAAGCTCGAGTGGCGAGAATTCAATCCTATCTGACCATGCATTTTTCTTCGATCGCTTCTTCTGGAACTGCGCATATTGCCGACGTTGGCGCGGGAATGGGGATATTCTTACATAAATTCCTGGCGGGAAATTGGCGAGGAACTGCAATTGAGCCTGACCCCTATGCATGTGAGTTCATAAAATCTATGAATCCCGATGTGGAGGTACTCCAAGGGTACTCACAGACGGTTACACACAAGCGGCGATATGATCTTATTACCCTTAATAGGGTACTCGAACATGTACAGAACCCAACTGAGCTGCTACGCGGCGAGGCAAGTAGACTCTCGTCTAAAGGACTTCTGTATTTAGAGGTACCTGACACTGAGAGCTTTTATCTAGACGGACCAAATAACGAAGCATTTGGATACACGCACTTCGTTGTGTATTCGCCCCTAACCCTGGCATTTGCGGTGCGTGATTCCCCACTAGAGATACAACACTTACAGCGCATCAAAGAACCGAGCGGGAAATACACCTTGTATGCCTTCTTGAGCCAAAGGACCTCGTTTACCACTCGTGGGAGCAAGTATCGCGGATGACCAACAAAACAACCTTCACTGACTATGTTAACGACCAGTCGTTCATGGACGATTATGCGGAGTACCAAAGAAAATATGCGTCCACAATCCGAGAAAGCGATCGTATAATCATCAATTCAGTGGCCGACCTGTGTAATCAAAAGAAAAAAGTGCTCTCTCTCCTGGATATTGGGTGCTCGACCGGCAACTTATTGTTGCATCTGAAAAATGCTCGGCTTCCTCTGACGCTACATGGTGGCGAGATGGCGCTGTCAGTATTAGATCAGTGTCGATCCAATCCAGCCCTTTCGACGATCGAGTTTCACGAAGTGAATGCGCTTGAGGTGGGTCGCAAGAGTGCTTTTGATATAGTCATTGTAAACGCGGTATTTTACCTTTTTTCACATGCAGAGTTTTCTCGTTCCCTCGCCAGCATTTATGAGTCACTGAAGGCCGGTGGCTCCTGTATAGTCTTTGATTTTTTTCATCCTTATGAACAGGACCTAAGCATTACGGAAGTTTCCAAAACGCACGGAGAAGGTCTAACGCTTCATATGCGTCCGTTTTCTCAGGTAGAAAAGACCTGCAAGCAAATCGGATTTGAGAGTGTCAATTTCCGGCCTTTTGAAATACCCATCGACCTTCCGAAACCTGCCGAGCTTGACGACATTCGCTCCCACACTGTGATAGCGACCTCTGGTCAGCGGCTGTTGTTTAGAGGGGCACTCCATCAACCGTGGTGCCACCTTACGCTAAAAAAAGGGGCCTAACTTTGTCGAAGTCGATAACTCTTAGTCACTATTTTGTGCTTGAATTGCGGAATGTACCGATCCAAAGAGAAAGGATCGGCGAATGTGGTCTTCATCGAACGATTTCGGCGATCTAAGTACTTCGGATCGAGTCCGTTCAAGACTATAATCTAAAAAGGCATCTTCAAAATCAGTCCGCCAGCTATGGGCCCCGCGCTCTGAACTAACAATCTCCCTGAAAACAGACGAGTCACTATCGACTACCTTCGGGGACTCAGAGAGCTCATACCCTTCGAGTTTCATCTCATAGCCCGCAATGAATTCAACAAGCCTAATGGTAGAAAGAGGAAGCTGGCCTTGCCAGGCCGATACCTGATTACTACTAATACTCGAAAGATTATCGGTGTAGCTACTATTTCCCGGCCAAGCGAGCCCCGTGGATGGGTTACGGTACAGACGACTATCGAGCATTCTAGCGCTATATGGTAACCCAAGGAATGCACTGAGCGCTTGCATCTCATCTTCCGGCTGACTTACTAAGCGTTCATAACTACAAAAAAAAGTCCGCCCAGCTAGCGCTGGGTCCTCCTTCTGCCTGTACGCAAACGCTATGTGCTTGCGGCAGTGACGAGCAAAAGACAACGGATGTGGTCGCTGCGACACATCCTCAAGACATAGAGCCGATGCGCAAGAGCCCCTGGGATCTCGGCCGACCACGACGAAGCGGGCATTAGGATATGCCCTCGCTAGCAATGGGAATAACTCGAGAATCCAGACATCCTTAACTCCAACCCATCGAGCCTTTCCGTCATTTCGGACCACATTGATTATTCGTAATGCTTCATCGAGGGACTGCCTATACGTTGGTTTCTTAAGACTCTCCAAATGAGCCAGTAAATCCTGACATTCGTACGCGCAGCGTGCCCGAATTCGTCCGAGCAAGGTGTTCCATTGTCCCTGCTCCAGTGGCTCATTGAGGTC
>JAYVGZ010000277.1:0-4524 GCA_043771805.1 Pseudomonadota bacterium | reverse complement strand
ATGAAGCGCTTTAACCGGCCTGTGATCACCAACGAACCTTCGTTGAGGAATCCAAGGTCACCGGAATTGTACCAGAGCTGCTGTTGCTTCTCCATGAAGGGGTTGTTATCCACGCCGATGTACCCCGAGAAAACGCTACTTCCGCGGATGAGAATCAATCCTTGCTCACCCTCTGGTACAGGTTCCTGCGTTTCTGGATGAATGATAAGAAGTTGCACGCTTGACACAGGAAGCCCGACGCCCTGCGAGCCTTGCCCGGGTCTACCAACTGTCACTACCGGACTGCATTCGGTGATCCCATACCCTTCGATCAGAGATTTACCCTCACCGAGTGCGGCTACCTGTGCAAACAGTTCGGCCGGGGCTTTCTCAGCGCCCGAGACGAGAAATCGAATAGTCTTAAACTGCTCAACATCGCCAGCCTTTAGTATCGATCGCAAGAACGTTGGCGTTCCTGCGGCAAGGGTGACCCCCCATTTCTGAATAGCGCGCGCAAGTTTGCGGCTCTCGTTAGGGTTCGGGTGATAGGCGACACGAAGACCCGTTACGAGGGGCAAGATCGTGCAAATGGTGAGTCCAAACGAGTGGAAGGGCGGGAGGAATCCTAAGAGGACATCTTCGTTTTTGAGCTGAAAAGCCTGCAGGACTCCGGAGATGTTCGACATTATATTACGATGGGACAGTGGCACTCCCTTCGGCAGCGACTCTGAACCACTCGTAAAAAGCACCACTGCTTGATCGTCGGGTTTGATAGAAGAGAGACCAAAAGCCTCCCCGAGCTGCTGACACGATTCTCTTGCGAGACGCTTTACTGCGAGCTTATCCCACAACGTTGCATTCTTAGTGATGTCTTCGACGAAGACGAATCGATCCTCGATAAACTCCAGATCTACCGGAACGATATCGAGAAAAGCGCGAGAGGTGAGAATCTTTTTTATCTCGGTCGTAGCAACTGCGTGCTCTATCGATCGTTTTCCGGCGGTCCAGTTGAGGAAGACCGGTACTCGTCGCGCGAGCATCGTTGCCATCGTGGCGATAGAGCCACCAGCCGAGGCGGGAAAAAGGATACCGATATGTTCGCCTTCCAAGGTAGCGATGTGACGCGCTAAAAGAAGTGCTCCCAGCCGAACGCGAGACCATGTGAGGAGGCCGCTCCGCTCATCTCCCATGGCTGGACTGTCGCCGAACCGAGCCGCAGCGGCTAAGAACGCTTCGGGTACTGTTTTCACTGAACTGAGCTCGGGGGTTGGCCGGGTCGAGACGTTATTGAACCAAGCATTCGAGACTTGGAACTGTTGCTTCGGCTGGCCGCTACTGAGCTGCCCCGCAGCCGCCTGCAGAACCGCCCCGACAGTTGTGAGCTCAGCAAGTTCAACGTCTGCTATTTCACACTCTTGATCGAGCCAAAGCAGGATCTCAGCGATAGTAAGAGAGTCGAGACCTAGGTGTTCGCCAAGTTGTCGGTCGGGCTTCAGCGCATCAACGGGCACCTTAGATAGCTGCGACAGGTAGAAAAGAACTTTCCTTTCTATTTCGGGAGGTATGTTTGAAAGCGATGCAACATCGCGGTCCTGCTCAGGGAGGTGAGGGAGTTCGTTCTTCCACCTTGAGTGGGAGATAAGGGTAGGGGATTCCTTACTCGGTGAGTTGTAGTACTGCTCTAGAAATCGATTGATCGTAAGCGCATCGCCCGCTCGCGGAAAACCGGGCGGATTCAGGGTTATCTCAATGGACACCTCACGCTTCGGGCAGCCGAAGAGTAAGTTCCTCGCAAGGATCCCAACTGCTTTTTTAGCTGTCATCAAGAGATCAGGCGCCGCTCCGCCGGTTACGGCTTTGGAAAAAATACTCCCGAACAGTCCTCGAATTCGAATGACCGCAACCGGAACGTCAGGGTACCTTTGAAGGATTGAGTACACGCCAGATGCCGCGCCGATCTTTTCCTCCCCGTTCACAGAGAGCCGCCCGGAGGGGTAGATCAGGATACTATCGCCCTTCTTGAGAGTCGCCACCACTTCGTCGAGGGCGCTCTCGATTCGACGTCTCTTGTAGGGGCCCGAATCGAACTCCATATCCGGCATGGGGATGGCCCTTGCTATCCGCATTGCTGGGCGCACCTGAGGCAGGTGGTAAAATTTCTCGAGTACGACCGGTCGGGGTCGCAGCAAGTCCCACAGGTAGGTGGTTATGATAACAGGATCAATTTCAGCCGGGTGGTTGGGAAGAACTAGTACCCCCTTCATACCGGAAAGGTGTTCAAGCCCAGTTATCGAGACTTTGTATCGTAAGGAAAGGAGCGCTTTGAAGAGTGTCGAGAGCATGGGGTGCAGGATCATATTCGGGGCTGAGGAACGCAAGTCCTGATCACTTGGGGTGTCAAAAAGAGCGGGAGAACACCTTTACCTCGGCAATTCCCTGGTTTATCCTCTGGCCAGTCCATTGTGCGCCTTTAGCTCAGCTGGATAGAGCATCTGGCTTCGAACCAGAGGGTCAGGGGTTCGAATCCCTTAGGGCGCACCATAAGCTTCTGATATCTCATTAAAATTCGCACGGCCTTTACTTAGCGTAGTTTTCAAGCTCGCTAGTTATATGCTGGTTATAGGTACTTCGATTTCTTACATGATATCTGCGATGATAGTTCAGGTGCTCAGCGTGATAGGGGGAAATCATGCATTCATGAACATCGGGAAACTATTTGATGCATCACGTACGAAAAGAAACGCTCAGTAAGGTCAAGCCGCTTACAGATATCTTCAACCTGCCCCTTTACGGATTTCAGTTCTTTTTTCGCCATATAGATCATTTTCGACGGTCGTTTTGGATATTGACCGCGATAAGAGTGGCATCAAGTGTCTTGAAATTTTATTCGACTTTCGTAATCAGTCAGATTCTTTCTTCCGTCACCCATCTCAGCCCCTCTGACCTTTTTCAAGTGTACCTACCTCAGTTCGTAGGTGCGATCGTTCTTTCCGAGTTTTTGGATTATTTCACGAGGCGCTTCGCCGAAGAATTGCCGTACCTTTATCTTGATTACGCATCGCTTAAATTTTTCGTGACGTGGCTAACTCTCCGTTCTACTCGCCTCTTAGCAATCTCTAAAGAGCGCTTACAACAATTGACTCTAAAGTACCTTGAGGGAGTTCAGTCATTTCTAACTGATTGGGTTTGGAGAATCCCTTCAGAACTCACAACGTTGGTAATCGTGTGTGTGTTACTGGCATACCAGAGCCCAATCATTCTGATCGTCAATATCTTGGTAATGGCTATCTATTTCTCTCTGGCTTTTTGGAATTCTCGCCGCTTCTCTGTCTACTGGGAAAGTTATCTCAAGCCCTCTGTATCCAGTCGAAGTTACTTTCAGAACGTGGTGACTCAACTGACTACGGTTCAAAGGTTAGGCGCGCTTCCTACGCTTGAATCGATTGGCGCCGATCACGCCGTCTCGACAGGGGTGGCCATGCAGGAAGTGAAGAAGTTTCACGGCTATCGCTGGTTACTACAACTTAATTTTTTCAATTTCGTATATGCCACAACCTTTTTCTTCGGTGTCTACCAAGTGATAAAAGGCGCCTTGCCCCTAGGATTTCTCATTCTGATTAAGTGGGCATATGACTCTTTATGGAATGTCATGCAGTATTCTATCGAGGCATACGTTCAGTTGATTGGTCAGCGTGAGAATGCACTGCTCGTGAGGAATGAGTTTCAGGCTCTCAAGGGTTATTTCCCCGCCTCTACGACTACAATCCCAGATGACTGGGGAAAATTGGAGCTACGCGATGCGCGTGCTGAATATGAAGTAGAAGATGGAGGTAATGTAAACGTCATAGTTCCCAAAATGACGCTGCAACCTGGCGTACATCTCTCACTTTCGGGGCCCAGCGGATGCGGAAAAACCACCGTTCTTCATATGCTCATGAATCTGGTTCAGTTCGAAGGCAGTTATGAACTTGACGGGAAAGGCATTCAGGCCACGCAAATCGATCCTTCAAGTATTGCGCTAGTAACTGCCATTGATGGATTTTTTCCAATATCAATACGAGACAATCTGACATTAGGCCGCAGAATTGCAGAAGCAGAACTTAATCGCATACTCGAAGGCCTACAGGTCGATTTTATACCTAATCTTGAAGAGAAGTTTGGCGCTGGAATCGCCTTTTCCGCAGGACAACTACAGCGCCTACGCCTCGCGCGGGGACTGATCAGTGGTGCTCTAATACTGCTACTCGATGAACCATTCACTGGTATCGACGAAAACACAAAAAATAAAATTTCAACTTTTATGAATGGTGAATTGCAGAGCAAAGCGGCACTCATTGTAACGCACGATCCACGAGAATTAAGAGCATTCCAGATAAGCAAACGATACGGATTCGACAACCATAAAGTGATCGAATTGCCGTCGGATGCACCTACGATATAAGCACTTCTCTTGGTTTGTGAGCACTCATGCTAATTGATGGTGCTATGATTGGGATAAATGATGGTCGCTAGGGAGTAGTCGGGGTGCCTGGAGGGTTTCCGGAT
>JAYVGZ010000276.1:0-6160 GCA_043771805.1 Pseudomonadota bacterium | reverse complement strand
TCACCCATGTACTGATTATCAAATCCACTATCCTTACGCGAACGCTCCTTGATGGCGCGCGCACTTAGGCTGATTCGACGCTCGTTTGTATCAACGTTTGTCACTTCAGCCTCAACTTGAGAGCCTACTGGATAGAGAGCCGCAACATCCTGCCCCTTATCAAGCCCTAGCTGCGAATTGTGGATCAATCCCTCAACTCCGTTTTCGATCTCAACGAAGAGACCGAACTCGGTGATTGCTGTGATATTACCCTTAATCTTAGTTCCAACAGGGTGACGTTGTGCGATCGTATCCCATGGATCTTCGCTCAACTGTTTGATGCCGAGGCTCAAACGCTCGTTGGACACATCGATATCGAGAACCATTGCCTCGACCTCGTCTCCCTTCTTGAAGAGCTCTTGAATCTCTTTTGGATCCTTGATGCGCTTCGTCCATGAGAAATCGGAGATGTGAACAAGACCGTCGATCCCGTCTTCAATACCGATAAAGATACCGAACTCAGTGATCGATCGAACTTTACCCTTAACGATCGAACGAAGCGGATGTCTCTTCGCCAGCTCTTCCCATGGGTTCTGCATAAGCTGCTTAAGACCAAGGCTGATCCTCTGCTGCTCTGTATCGATCCCAAGGATAACTGCGTCGACTGTCTCGCCCTCTGTAACGATCTTCGATGGGTGACGAACTTTCTTCGTCCAGCTCATCTCTGAAACGTGGATGAGTCCCTCGACGCCCTCTTCGAGCTCAACGAATGCACCGTAATCAGTGATCGACTTAACACGACCCTGAATACGTCCACCCATCGGGAACCGTTCGTGAACGGTAACCCATGGATCTGGCGTGAGCTGCTTCATACCAAGGCTGACGCGCTCTTTCTCGCCGTCGTACTTGAGAACAACGACTGGTACCACTTGCCCAACTGAGAGCTTCTCAGATGGATGGTTGATACGGCCCCAAGAGATGTCAGTGATATGGAGAAGGCCGTCGATACCGCCGAGGTCGATAAACGCACCGTAATCGGTAACGTTTTTGACCACGCCTTCCATAACCACGCCTTCCTGCAGAACCTTGAGAGTCGCAGAGCGGAGCTGGTCACGCTCATTGAGGAGCACTGCACGACGAGAGAGAACTATGTTCCCCTTGTCACGGGTGATCTTTAAAACTTTGAACTCGTACTCCTGGCCGAGGAACTTATCGAGGTTACGGTGTGGGCGGATATCAATCTGAGAGCCGGGTAAGAATGCCGGGATTCCGATATCTACTTGGAGGCCACCCTTTACTTTCTGAATTACTTTACCCTTGATCTCGGTGTTGTTCTTGTAGGTGTTCTCAACAGCTTCCCAGATCATCTTCTGGTCAGCTTTCTCTTTCGAAAGCATCACCTGGCCCATCTCGTTCTCGAGGGCAACGATGAATACGTCGATCGTATCGCCTATCTTAGCGTTGATTTTCCCTTCGGAGTCATAGAACTGCTCACGAGGAACAACCCCTTCCGATTTGAAACCGATATCAACAGCGACCATCTCTTTGCCGACCGAGGTGATAACCCCTTGCACGACACGACCGGGACGCATCTTGTCGAAGCGCTCTGTGAAAAGGGCCTCGAACTCACTTGCGAAAGATCCCTTCTCGGAATCGCCGCTACTGTTGTCGCCACTGAAGCCACCGAATGAACTAGATGAAAAAGAACTAACCATGGATAAAGCTAACTGCCTGCGGTTCAAGTTATTGGGTACTAAACAAGAAGGGGATCTTCACCAGCGCCGTCGAACCGAAAGACGCGCATGTCTACGAAGGGCCTTCACTCATGTGATATCCTTCGGCATCTGTAGAGGACTTAAAGACCTAAAACGACCACCGAAAGCTCGCGGATGGTACAACTTATTGTTATTTAAGGTCAAGTTGTTGTAAGAGGCGCCCCGAGCTTCCTCTCGTCGAGCGTTCATATCTCTAGGGGCCCATCGAAAGACTAAACCCCGCTGGGCCCAAGTTGCACGATAAGTAGCTAATACGATGTCAATTTTAGCTCGCTACGACAGTAGGGCGTACCGGACCTATGGGTGCTTACTCCCCTAGGCGTTGAAGTATCTGCTCCCGAGCCTTCTGGAGTTGGAGGCATTTCTCATGCGCCAGCGAGCGCAACTCAGCTCCCAAGTGGGCAACTTTGTCGGGGTGATACTGTTGCATTAAGGTTCGAAATTGTTGCTCAACCTCCCCTCGTGTAGCGTTCGATGCAACTCCGAGAACTCCATAAGGGTCACTGCTAGTCGTTGCCTGCGCAACCCCTTGCGCTCGACCAGTCTTAGTTGAAGCGCGCGAGGACCCTCCGTAGTTCGTTCGGTGATGACGGTAAAGTCTGTAAAGAAAGACCCCAATAGCTAAATCATCCACACGCCCGAATAAACCGAAGAAGTCAGGGATGAGATCGATCGGCGAAACTACATACACCACCCACAGCACAGTGCAGGCTATCAAGAGTACCCTAGAAGGCACTTTTGCAAGCACTCGTGAAACGGTGGCTACATTCATTCGTGAGCGACCTCTAACTCTTGAGAGAAAGCGATCGAGCTTCCTGGCTCTAAGGCTAAAGGCGCTGCTACGTTACCTGACTCGACACACACGAAAGATTTGTAGTCGAGGTCGCCAAGATCAGCTATTGCCTTACCGCGTTCAATCCACGGATTCCATACAACTGAATCCTTCATTCCCTCTTTGGTGATTAAAACAGTTCGACCTGCTCCCTTGTCGTGAACGGTGATAACATCGGGCGAATTCGTATACGCTCGGTCGATCTCTTCGGCGAACGTTATGACCTTACGCGTTTCAACACCTTCGGCCTTTCCTTTCAGATGGTCCAAGAATCGGATTCCCTCTAGGCCGTGAACTTCTGTGCCATCGATTGAATCGACTGCAAAGTATGTATGGAGTGCCTGTTGAAAGATAAAAGCATCACTTCCCACATTGCGCACCTCGGCACCGACAGTGAGTGACTCACCAAGCGCGATGTTTTGCCTGTAGACGAAGGAATGGGGCCACAATTGCCTGGTCTGCTCAGAGTCTCTAAGTTCGATCTCTACATAAACTTCACCACTTAATTCTTTACCAGAGCCAACAACTTCCCAGGTGCACGTACGAGCAAATCCGTGAGAAGGGAGTACCCCTCCCCCGAACTGAGGAAAAACGACAGGTATTCCGCCCCGAATTGCTTTTCCCGGTGAATGCTCCACCTTTGAGCTTACAAAAAGCACGTCGCAACCCGTTTCATCTTGCCACGAGAGGACCATACCCCCGTAGAGACACACTGTAGCGAAGTGATCCATCTCGCTCGAAAGTTTCACGTATACGAAACCTCCAACCCCTTTGAAGAACTCTATCGCTCCAGGAATTCCAAACTCTGCCGTCAAGCTATCGGTCATTACGAAATCTCCTGTCGTACTGGGCGCTGCAAGGCCCTTGGAAAATCATGGCAAATGTGAAGAGAACGCGCCACTGCAAGTGACGGACAAAAATGTCCCTTCACTACGGCACGGTCATCGCAAGCGAATATCCATCGTGGATATTGGGTGGATATTTGGATATTGGGGACGCTACCCTTTTCGTGGGCGCCCCGGCGACCGAAACCTATGGATATTGGTATGGATATTGGGGACGCTACCCTTTTCGTGGGCGCCCCGGCGACCGAAACCTAAGATGACAGCCTAATTTCTTTTCTAGTTCGTCGAGATATTCGGGCGAGCCAGTAGGAAGATTCATCTTTGTGTTGCGTCGGAGTGCTTCAGCCTGCTCCGGGGTTAAGCACCTCGCCGTGCTTTCGTTGAGCGCTTGGTGCGCCTTATCCAGCCAGTCATCAGACGCCGTAAGAAAAGCCGACCTCTCATGAACAAGGTGGGCCTTCGCACTTGACCATGCATACTCCTGAAAGTGTTTTACCATCTTCGCCCTCTCTGGATTCTCAGCCACATACCGATACGCTTGCCAAGCATGGGATTCATCAAGCGGAGATGAAAAGAACCTACCCTGCCAATTAAGACCCAGCCTGCTGAACCTAAAATTGAGTCGTTGCGAATAACGCATATGAACTGGCTTGAGCATTCTTGCCAATCCGAGCGGGTCACTAGGGACCAGCAGCAGATGGGTATGATTAGTCATTAGGCAGTAAGACGCTATTCCAACCCGGGCCAAATTGGCGTACTCAACGAGCGTTTCAAGGAAGAATATTCGGTCTGTGTCGTCGAAGAAGACATCAGAGCGGAAGTTTCCTCTTTGGGTAACATGATGAAGGGCTCCTGGGATTACGATTCTGGCATTACGTGGCATGCATGATAGTCGAGTATTGACGGCAATGGTTGTTTAGAGGGAGAGAGCTGTTCCTGTAGCGTCCCCTTTTACCAAAATGGTAGCGTCCCCTTTTACTTCGGTAAGGTGCTGACCAGTTACACTTTTACTTTCCTTAAAAATGGTAGCGTCCCCTTTTACTTCCTTTTACTCTAAAAATGGTAGCGTCCCCTTTTACTAATCAAAAATGGTAGCGTCCCCTTTTACTACCTTTTACTAGAATAGCAGCCTAGATCTTCCTAAATATCCAAACATTCTCGTTTGGTGAAACGACCGACAACTGCCACTTCTTGGCAATCCAGTACATCGTAGTCTCCCCGTAAAAGGACACGTGGGTAGGATCCCGAAGGTAATACCACTGGCTGAGACGGTTAAACGAAGGGGGTGCTGAAGTCATGACTGCAAGAACGCCCTTCGGAGCCAGAAGGGAGAGAATATCCGTAATCGTTTCGGCCGGACGATAAAAGTGTTCGAAAACCTCGACCGCAGTCACAAAATCGTAATCTTTCCCCTCCGGCGGATCGGGAAAGAAAAAGGGGTCATAGTTGGCTACTCGAAAGCCACGTTGCGCAAGCAAGGCGCCAAGCGTCGCCGAGGGGCCACATCCAAAATCTACCCCTTTGGCAGCAGGGGACAGACACTCCGAGAGAGGGACAATCACCTTCTCCAAAAAACGAACGTACCCCTCATTACTCTCAGTATTCTCGTGCAACTCATACCGCGCTTTCTCAGCGGCTCCCGTTAGACGTTGCGATGGAGTGAGGAAGAGCAGCTCACACGTCTCACAGGAAAGATAGGTCCGTCCCTGTGTTCGAACAGACTCGGTTACCTGTTCACTTCCACACAGAGGGCAAAAAAGCATTTTAAAGATTAAAGTTCGCGCTCAACATAAGTGCGTTAATCATGCGATCGTCTGAGCCAAACCGTTTCCCGTACTCACCCAGATACCCAGCCTCGTATCGACCGAACCCTGAGGTGAAGAATGGACCAAAAAAGAAGCGATCACGATCAAAGCCTGCACGAGGCCCACGATCTACTGAATTCAAGGTTACAAACAGTTCATTATAACCAGTGATACCCCAATTATCTGTATCGCAAAACTTGTAGCTTCCACGGAGCAGATACCGGGTGCGATTCGATACCCCTGAGGCGTCGTCGATCATTCGCTGCTCTTGTCGGATTCGGTGTTGCCAATCAAAGCCGAAGTCTGAGTGCTTGATGAGGACCTGTTGCCAAATTCGGCTCTCATTACGAAAATCACTTTCGTACTGGGTATTGGAAAACGTAGGAGTCCAAGCATACCCTAAGAAGAGAGAGACGTTCTTGTTGAGATTGTACCCCGCCGCTGGCCGAATAAGGAGCCGTTCGAGCCGCGAGACTTCATTCCCAACGCGAGGTTGAGCTTCCATGTAAAAGAACCACTTTTTGTCGGTGTCGAGGGAGATGTTAGTGGTGACCAGTGTCCACGCTTGAAAATCAGTTCGCTGCGCTAATGCGTCCGAAGGGCAGAACGAACAGGCAGCAACGACTGATATGACTATCGATATGAATAAAGCGAGTTGGTAGCGTTTCTTAGACACGGCCGAAAGCTCCCAGGGATAAAACTGATATACTTCTACACCCGTTCCCCGAAACCGGCTATATTACGCCGCGTCATCCTCATTATCCGCACGAAGGGATCGCACTCGAGCAACTCCCCGAGAGGATCTCTCAAGAAAGCCAAGGAAACTTTCGGTTAACTGCGACCCTGCAGCTAAGCTACGCGCATGCGCAATGCGTTCTCTTAGCGTGCGTCCCCGTACCTCGGGTGAGTCGCCGACCAGCACCA
>JAYVGZ010000275.1:0-2531 GCA_043771805.1 Pseudomonadota bacterium | reverse complement strand
GTAAGGGGCAGTTCCAGTTCCAGCATCAGGGAAGATACACGCTTAAACCACCGGCACGAAATTGCTATCATTGGATTTTCAGGCACCTTTTAGTTAATTTCACCCACACTTATTGGTGAGGAACCGTGAATCGAACTTTCGAGCTCGAACCGGGAGAGGAGCCGAAATGCGCGTATTCCATGAAGGGGGTGCATTATTTGGAGCGTCATCGAACTCATTACTATAGTTTCCGACTCATTAACCCTCCGTCAACACAATCTCAAACTCTTCATCGTCACCGTAAGGCTCCACAGCGCTCTTCAAGGCCCCAACATCATCGTCGCTGACAAAAAATGGGCTGGATGCTGGTACTACACTGTTCCGCTTGGCAAGTTTTCGGTAGGTGACTTCGTCGTCTGCCGTAACGTGAAACATCTGAACCCTCGCCTGATAGAGGGCGGCAAGCGCTCGGGCTCTGTCCCTCTCGCTGCGACTCCAAAATCCAAAATCAAGCACTACCGATAGGCCGTGCGAAACTAGAGCGTCAGCCTGCGTCCACAGCAGCTCCCGGACGGCGTTTCTGCGGTTTGCAAGGTACTTGTGATCCACGTCGTATCCGAAGATCTGAACTATTTGTTCTTCTAATGAGAGGGCGATGGCATTTATTTCGAGAGCGAACTTACGGGCAAAGGGGGTTTTGCCGGTGCATAAAAAACCGCAGACCAGTGATACACAGAGCGGTGGTGAAGAGTTCATTGGGGGCCTAGGGAGTTAGTTGAAAGCACGTTTCGACTTTATATAGGCATCCCTCGAGGTAATCAAACCATTCAACTGGATGCAGCTTGTGGCAGGGCTGAGCTGCGCTACTCCACAAGTAGCGCGTCACACAGGCTTTGGCGAATTGCCTTGAAGGTCTTCAGTGCCTGCGGCTCAGTGCTGTTAAGTTCGCTTTCGGGGAGTTCAAGGTAAAGCACACCTATCCGGCGCTTCTTCCCCAGTGAACAGTAAATACCGGCAAGAGCGTCGTTCCCTTCAACGTCACTGCGTTCAATTAAAGGTTGATCGCACGCGAACGCGGCACTCGCTAAGTCGGTTGGAGGCCGTGCCCCCGTTGAGATCACTTCACTGATAAGGGGTGCCATGGCGGTGCCCGGTGCCGATTTTAGGGGAACATTTGTCAGCCGCCTCAAATATACTTTTCCGATCCCAGTTCGAGGGATAAGAGACATCGCGGTTGGATCGACGACAAAGACGCATCCACCTGTGAACCCGGCCTGTGGTATTATCTGTTTCACCAGTTTTTCGAGGGCGAGCTTGTTAACCGAGGTTCGTGGCATCTCAGCGTACATTGCTGTGAGAGCGGCTTGTATCGCTGGAGTACACAACTTCACGTATGTATTTTCCTTCGCCCGGAGCCCAACTCTGAAGTCTTTGATTGCTACCGCAGGATCGAAGCTGGAGAGTGCTGCAAAGGTGCCAGGAAGGGCTTTTCGATACGAGAGCGTGTTGTCCACTGCACGACGTCGGACAAGGTCGAGTCCTTCAGCACCAATTGTCTGATGAATGAACGATTCGGCGGCGGCCCAGTCTTTCTCTGCGCTAGGGTAGGCGGCCGGGTTATTGGCTCGGGCGAGAGCCTCCCCAACTTCGCACAGCTGGTCGAAGGTAGCCCAGCCGTGTTCGATCTGTTTTACCTGGGGATTATTTCGTGGCAGCTCAGGGCGGAGTAGTCGTAGCGCAAGTAGTGAGGGTGAAAACCCGAGCTCGTTTGATAGCTCCTCATCGATGCTAGAACTTGAGTCAAGTGATCGGAGAGCACGCGCATACACGGAAGGGTAGTTCCATGCGATAAGATTTAGGCCAATCTGACGCACCACCCCATGACAAAAGCACGCTTCCGGGTCGAGCTTCTGATTCTGGGCGAGGACTTCCGCGGTGGATGCAGCGATGCCCGTTTCCTTGAGGCGATCCTGCATGAAGGGTTCGCAGTCTTTAAGGGTGTGCGAGTTTGGCGGTTGGCGATCCGAGCCCAAGATGGCTCGTAGGCGAGTAGCTCCACCCCACCGAATCAGCTTCACCGGATCGGAGGATGTGGTGATTGGCACGTGTTCTCGGGAGGCAACTGCGATGAGCTCCTTTACACAGAACGTGAAGAGCGCGAAATCGGCCTTAAGTTCGTTTACGAGAAATGTAATATCGAGGTCGTACGCGCCAGTATCAAGGCCGTTGCGTACGCTGAGCAGCACTTCAGGGTTGATTGGAAACCAGTGGGCCGAGACATGCTGAACGGCTCGTTCAAGGCGTCGTTCTGAATATTCCAACTGTTGTGCCATAGCTTTGCACCCCGATACGGGTCGGGTCGGTAAAGATTTAAACCGTCATGTCGGCAAATTAAGTGGATATCCCCCGCCTTCCGCCCACCGGTAGCCTGGGAGTGTGCAAGGAACGATCCTCATGTAACTGGCTGAGATGACATAAATACTATCGGACTTAGTTGCAGAGCTAGTAACTCAAGGGCCTACACAGCTCGCAAGCAAGGGCAGACAGCACCC
>JAYVGZ010000274.1:0-2066 GCA_043771805.1 Pseudomonadota bacterium | reverse complement strand
GGTAGCAACCCGTACGGAAGGTTACCGCCTTCACCTAGCCACTTACGGGGAGTGGCAAAACAAGGAGGGAGGCGCCACGATGCGCCTAACCGTGCATGTTCCAGTCGCAATTCAAGTAGTTGGGGTCTCTGGATACAGAGGGCCGACGAGCGTAGGCCAGGGCGAATTGAAGAACCAGAAAATGAAGGCTCCATTGACCGAATGCTACTGGTACGGGCCGATAGAGCCTGCGCAAGGTTGGTCTTCCATTGCACTTCGGCCAGATGGGGCCAAGGCAAGAGCGAAAGATGGTCCTGTGCTTTAGTTGGCACGGCTCACAGGTTTTACACTCTCTCTTCAGCATCTCCTCAAGCGCCTTAATTCGTGCAAAGATACGGGCGCTAGAGCCTTTTGGTAGGCTCGCACTATATATATCGGCCCGACTAGGCACGCTTTATTCCGTGAGCTGCCGTTAGAGAGCCCTACTAAAATGAGAGAAAAGAGTATGCCAGAAGTGGCTGATTCAGAAATCGCTGTTGATTCCTCACCGCAAGGAGAGCACGAGGCTCCAGCAGAAGTTGTGGCCCCCAAAACATTCGTAGAGCTTGACGTTCCAGCGATCTTTACCGACGCACTTGCCAAGCTTGGAATTACCACCGCAACTGCAGTGCAAGCTGCGACAGTTCCGGCTGCTGCGGCGGGGAAAGATCTCGTTGTGCAGGCCCAAACTGGAAGTGGGAAAACACTTGCGTACACACTGCCACTTCTCATGCGACTCCGTACGATGAAGAAGACAGATGACACGTATGCGCTGATTGTTACCCCTACGAGAGAATTAGCTGTTCAGGTTCGGGAAGTGTTTAGGTCGCTTACCGACGAGGTAAAGCCCGTATGCTTGATAGGCGGTGCTAGTTCAAGGGACCAGATTGATGACCTGGGCGAAGATAGAAGAGTCATCGTTGGCACTCCGGGCCGTATTCTCGACCTTCTTCGAAGGAAGGAGATAAAGCTTAGCACCTGTGGATACTTCGTCTTGGACGAAGCCGACGAGATGCTTTCGCTTGGATTCCTCGAAGATGTTCGAACAATCCTTTCGCGGTTGCCAGACAAGCGGCAGGGGCTCTTCATCAGCGCCACTATTACCCCGCGCGTTCAGATGCTTGCACAAAGCTTCCTTACAAAAGCGACTACGATAGTGATCGCTGGAACAAATGAAAGCCCGGCAGATATCGAGCACCTTTACTGCGAAGTAGGGGGCGGGATTACTGAGAAAGCAGTAGCGCTATGCGACCTTATCGAAACTCAGAGGCCACGCTCTGTCATTATTTTTTGCAACACAAAATCGGATACCGAGCTAGTTGAGGTGTACCTCCGTCGCCGTGGATTCGATGCGCGAAGGATTAATTCAGATCTCTCTCAGGCACAACGCGATCGGATTATGAAAGCAGTGCGTGCCGGTGACTTGAGGATCCTGATTGCTACCGATATTGCTGCGCGTGGTATCGACATAGAGCAGATTGATTTAGTCGTGAACTACTCTATCCACGAGCAACACGAGACGTATGTTCACCGAACAGGCAGAACAGGTCGTGCCGGACGTAGCGGTAAAGCGATCAGCCTCGTTGGGCCACAAGACTTTGGTGCTTTCTACGGCGTTCGCCGCCAATTGAGTTCCATCGAGATGACCAAGATGGAGCCGCCAACTGAAGAAGAGGTTCGCCTCGCTAAACTCGCGCATTTTTACGAGTTAGTGAGGGAGCATCCGACCGCAGTTTCGGTCAAGGAGCAGGGGCTCGCAAAGAGCTTGCTAAAGGAGCTCGGTGACGTTCAGGAACCGAGCGAAGAACTCGTTGCCATGATCGCTAAACTGTATGCTATGGCGATGGCGTCTTTCACAAAGCCAGAGAAGAGTGCGCTCGATGAAGAGAGTGAGCAGGAGGCTCGCGAAGAGCAGCGCGGTCGGCCGAGCCGTGATCAAGGGCGGCGAGACGGAGGGGGGCGTAGCGATAATGACCAGGGGCGTGACCGTAGGGATCGTCCGCAGGGGCGGTCTGGGCGGCGGTAGTCGAGTTATACTGCCAAACGTT
>JAYVGZ010000273.1:0-2973 GCA_043771805.1 Pseudomonadota bacterium | reverse complement strand
CTGAGCGACGCTCTGCGATCTCGACGGCTTGTATAGCACGGTAGAGCCTGGGTGGTGTTTTTGGCCATAAAGAAGAAGCTGGTGCAGGAGGTGAAGCAGGAGACTGGGTGCTTCGCACAGGGATCCAAAAGCCTTCATTTTTCAACCCTGTTCCCACCGTCTCTAGAGCTTTCTAACGGCCTGAATAACTTCACGTTAGAACCGAGTCTTATCGCACAGTACCTCTCATTATCCTTCCGGTCCTTTCCGAGGCGACTATTCTCTCAATAGCTGCACTTCTCTACTTTTCCTCTCTTTCGCCCACCGGTACCGACAAATAATTGCGCCATTTTGTTCTTATCACCCCATAACCCCACAAAACGCGGTGGCGCATCATAAAGTTCGAAAAGGGTAAATTCCATGCTTCAGAAATTAACCGGCGCAGCTTTGCTAGGTTCTGCAATTGTCAGCGGCGGGGCAGCACTCGATCGAAAAGAACCGACGCAACCCGCCCCATCGCAAGCGGTGGGTCTTGATTCGCTGAGCAGTCTATCAACCAGCAGTCTCAACCCCGAGCTATCTCGGCAACGTCTCCAGTCGTCTATGGCCAAAGGGGCGTTGGTTTCGGTTAATTTCACACCCCCCAACGTCAAAGAGAGCGCCGATGAGCCACAAGCCGACACAAAGCAAAAAACTGCGATAGATCTCGCATCGCCTGAAGTGAGGAAGTACCTCGAGAAACTAAAACCGGATAAGCCTGAATCTATGGAGGGTATACCTGCGGCATACCTTGCAGACAGAGGATTTGTTCGAGCGGGAGCGCGTATCCTACCCAACCTCATAGGCAAAGCGTCGCCGGATATCCAGAACGATTTGGACTTCCTGAAAGAGGTTGTAATATTAAAGGCCGATAGATATACCAGCTACTTCGGGGGAGTACTTGAATATATAAAGCCTGAGCATCGCGACAACGAGCAGTTCATGAAGGGCCTGAGTGAGGGTGGGCTAAGCGTCTACAATAATGCAAGCGATCGGCTCCGCGGAAAAAGAGATTTTCTTGAGTTCGCAATCAAGAACCAATCGATTATTAACCTCGATGCCGTTCCTCTACCGCTACGCCATAATCACGATCTATTTGCAAAACTCTCAGAGAAAGCCACCCTGCGCGTCCAGAACGGCGTCCCCCTTTCGGACTTACTTCCCGATAGGCTTCTGCGCGATAAAGACCTGTGGATCAATGCGGCAAATAAAAATTCCGAGCTATTTCGGAATTTGCCTACCGACATGCAGCGGGACAAAGAGTTTATCACCAAGGCGATCCAGCGCTCGCCGTACGTCTACAAAGAGCTCCCTGAAGAGGTGAAAGGCGATCGTGAAATAGCGCAAATCCTCTACCGGACATCCCCATTCTCCCTTCGAGATCTTCCGGAATCGCTCCAGAACGATCGGTCATTTACGGTGGATCTGCTAAGGCACAACGGCGCTGGTTTTGCGGTTCTCTCCCCCGCAAAACAGCGAAATGCTGCGCTTATTGCAGCAGCTGCAGAGACAAAAGGTGGGATTATTTCGCTCGTTCCGGCTGAGGTTTTCACCAAAAACCCAGACCTGATGAAGGAGCTCGCGATGCGCAGCTATAATACGGGCGAACCTCTTCAGAAAGTTGTCGGGACACTGCCGAAAGAGGTGATGGATATTTACCTCAATACCGAGAGGGCATTTAAAGTTCTGGGCTTTAGCGAGCATACCTACAAGCCACAAGAGACCGCGACAGGTCGTGTGGGGGAGGAGCAACGCGGGCGATTCGACGCAACGCAGGAAGTTATACGAAACCGATTTGAGGTTGCGTCGCCTGAAGTACAAAAACAATTGACAGACCTCCTGGGCAAGCAGTACTTCGCCGGAATTCCAGACGCCACAGATCGTCGACCGAAGATAGCGGTTATTCTTCCGCACGCAGACGACCGGGGCGCGTTCAGTCAACGAGAGGAGTTCTTTAGTACGGCTGACTTCGTCGACGAAGCGACACGTGAAAACAAGGCGATTGTTTACGAGGTTCAAACCAACGAAGAATTTCGTGACGCCGTGGCAGAGGTCAAATCCCACGGGCCGGTAGAGCATCTTATTGTTGGAGCTCACGGTGCTAGCAATGTGATGAGCTTTGGTGGGCTTGATCCGGGTGAAGCACAGGTAAAATTCGGTGATAAGCGATTCCTTACCGTTTATGACAAAGACATTTTTAAAGATCTGGATGGATTGGTAGTAGACGGTGGCTCGGTACTTCTAATGAGCTGCAGCACAGGTTCAGTAGACGGCGCTGGCCAAAACATGGCACAGGCATTTCATGCTGCGATGCCGCATACCACTGTGTACGCTCCCACGCGTCCGACGACCGTTGTACAGGTTGTCGATTCGGTGACCGGCCTCATAAAATCACCATCTTTTTCTGCCGGCTTCCAACACGTAGATTCCTTCGTCGCTCCAGCGCAGAAACGCGTAGAGTTTTCAATGAGCGGAATAGACCCAGACTCAGCGCGTTCCGCCAGGCGAATTCTGGAGGGGAACACCTATCCATTGAACTTTGTCGAGGTGACGGCGGGTGGAAAATCGCTCGTCCAGTTATCTGAGAACGGCGAACTCGGGAGAAAGCTCGTACGGTACGACTCCGCGGCCCAAGATTTTGTAGGCATAGAGGGGACGGAGCTTACCACACAGGCCGCTAAGTTCGTTGTGCAGAAGAAGCTAGTAAATGTTTTAACTGATGCGCGGACCGCGCGGTTATGGAACGACTGGAGTAAAACTGAATCGCAAGCCGGCTATGTTCGAACAGATGATCCTCTTCTCGTCGATACCAAGGCAAGAATCGCCAGGGAGCTCAATATTAGCCCTGAACTAATTGCGATTAATCTTTCTAAGATCACTGGTGGGGCGTACCACGCGTCAATAGAGGTTCGAGAAGGTCAGACTTCTACCCAGCTCGCGAAGTTTCTTGCTACC
>JAYVGZ010000272.1:0-7272 GCA_043771805.1 Pseudomonadota bacterium | reverse complement strand
AACTCCCAATCTTTCGGAACTGGCTTGAACTTCGACGACATAGCTTACCCTTTACTTGAACTTCCCTTCGGTCGTGGCATCAAAATTGAATTTGTGGATCGTATACTCTTTACCCCGAAAAGTGACGTAGAAAATCTCAGTGTACTTGAGGCTAATTTTCATCGTGTCGTCGTACCGCTCTATTCGCAGATCCTCTGGGTCAATCGGGACGCCATACTGTTTTATAAATACCATTATCTTTCGCCGAATCTCCTCATCGGTATCGACTGAGGCTACTCTAATCACCTGCTGAAACTGGTTTTTGAGATCAAAATAGTAGTAGTAGAACGGCAATACGTTGTACGCAACGAACACAACGACGGCAAGTAGAGCGCCGAAAACTACGGTTGTGAGGGTGCTAGCACCCCGCTGCTCGCGGGCTATGGGCCAAGTCATGGAATTCGCCATCAACCCTGTTGTAGCAGCCTAGCGACGGGTTACACTAGCCGCCATGTTTACAGATGGCGTACACGGGCTAAAGTAGGACGGCACGAGAGAATAAAACTGCAGTTCGGGGATATCGACGATGGGGCGACAGTACCACGAAGAAAAACCGATTTTCCGTAACAGCGTTCTCTCGCGCAGCCGCACCGGTTATCTTTTGGCGACCCTAATCGGCCTCGTCGGAATCGGGAATATGTGGATTGGTCACTCCAAGCGGGTGTACTACCAATCAGCCCTGACGAGGGCGACTCAGAAACCTCCGAGGAGCCAGATCCCCTCCCCTCTCGATCGGTCTCTCGATATGGATTCGATTTACGCTAAGAGGATGGCATCTCGCATAGGCTATTATGAGGTTGTTTTTCAGGGCGGGACATTTTTTGTGGTGCTCTCGCTTGCTGTCGCGTTGTGGCAGCGTACTAAAGGTAGAGCTACACAAAAGTAGAGAGGGTGTGCTGAATCCGTTGAAATGTCTCTGCAGTTAGTCGATCGCTACTCTGTGGGGACCGACCATTCGTCTTCCGAAGCAGTAGCTACAACCGGTGCAATACTACCCTCCACGCCTTGAGTAGCAATTCGCCCGCCTCCCTGACTTCCAGGTAAGGCCCTCTCATTAACAGTCAGCCCAAGCATCTGAAATTGCGCGAACGATTTAAGAATGTCAGAACCGAGCGAGAGCGTTACAGCGGAGCTCTCCTTTGATGTCTTAAGAATACCCACTCCCGTCTTTATGCCAGCTACACCAATTACTGCACGAGATTGCGCTCCCTGCGTGAGGTCAGACTCAGTACCGATAAACTTTAACCCTGCACGGGCAGCAGCAAGGTTTGTGCTGTCACCAAGGAGTGTTGCAGCAACGATTGAGCCCCACGGTTGAGTGAGCAGCCACCGATTCAACTCAGAAACCTCTGCGGAACGGATCGAGCTCACAACATCACCAGAGCGCGGGTCTAGGCTGATGCCAATATTTACCGGAAAAGCAGTACTTTCTTGCGACTGAGCAAATCGCGCGACTCGTCCCACCCGCACCATACTCACACCGTTTCTCTGAGCTGAAACCTCGACAGGAACCGGAACGAACTGCCCAGTAGTGCCGATAAGGTCGACATCGGGCGGCGGCGACGGAAGCGTCCTCAGTCCAAGCTCAACCATCGAGAATGCACGAGCGCTCTGAGGAAGTTTGAATCGCACACGCGTTTCATCCCGGCTGGCAAGGCGACGGTCTGCAACGAACTCGCCGTTTACTGAGAACACCACACGGTAGTAGCGACTCCCTTGATCCACCATCTGAATTCGAAAAATGATGTCACCGGTAACATCCGACGGTCGCACAAGGACCTTCACATGGTCGCTTGACGCATTATCAAGAACTGGCAGCGGGGTTGATGAGTTGCCCGCACCTGTGTCGCCTGTTCGCCCCTCTATCGCCTTACTCTCTGCGGTGGGCATAGCAGTCCGCGCGATAGCGTTTGCAATCACACCATAACCACTCTCCGAAAGAAGCCGACCCCGGGCGAATCCAGTAGAGCGATTCAGATCAGTCTGGAGTATTTCGTCGACGGGAAGAAAGGTGGCACTCAGGTCTGTTGCTACCTTCACCATCTGAGCGCGGTATTCCTCTTCGCCTGGTGCTACCGAGGGCTCTGGAAGTAAAACAACCTGGGCACCTGCTTCACGCAACGTTTTGACAGCAGCTGCTAATTCGTCACCGTATTCTGTCACAGGCACGCGGGCGGGGACCTCCCTGACCGGGGTGTCTACCACCTCTGGCTGAAACAGCTTACTGACGTAACGGTAGAGCACACTTTCAAGCACGTTAGCGACGAACGGGTATTTCTGGAGCTGCTCATTCGCTTGAACTTTCGCCTCTGCCTCCCGCTCACTCAGGCCCGGGATTTCATAGGAATTGATCCCGCGTTCGCTATCGGGAGTCCACCCTACTATCACAACAAGGTTCGGTTTAGTTGGTGCAATCTTATCGACAGAGTGCCGAAGTTGGTACACGGTGGCACCGAGTGATGATGCGTCGGTAACATCAACATTCGCTCCCGTCTTTTTCATCAATGATTCTAACTGTCGTGCCAATGATGAACCTGGAGAGAGCGGAAACCCTGTGTTCGGGGACCCGCCGAGCACTACCGCGCGTAATGCTGACTCGGTGGTCGCCGCAGTTGGGGCCAGGGAATCTACCTGCTCAAGCGCCTCAGCCACGCCAAGACGAGAGATCAGCGGTTCGAACTGTCGTAGATCGTCACGCACTACTTCTTGCGGCAACTTGTTGAGGAAGAGCTCACTCGCAAGCACCATCGAGACGAATGCCCAGACAGTAAATACGAGCGCAGCTCGCAAAAATCGGGCTAGCGAAAGCGACATGCTTAGGAGCGAGGCACACAAGAGCACAAGCCCGGCGCTTCCCTTCCATCCGGGTGCGGCGCGCTCTACCAACTCAGGGCGACTAACAAGGAGCGCAACAACGAGAAGTGAAACGCCGAGAACAACCACGTAGGCCGCTCGCGCCATACCACCGGGGGAGCGCGTTGCTTCACCAATTGTTGGAACTACTGCCTTTCTCCCAAGCGCTAAACACACCATCAGCGCCCACCCTCCACCGATGAGGTACAGTGGATTTGCATCTGTAAAAGCTCGCGAGAAAGGAAGCTCTAAATAGGGCAGGACAAACGGTGCACATCCGACCAGGAGAGTTACCCAGAGCGAAAACTTAAGGACTCGTGATAGAATCCATGCACCAACGACGAGGGTCGCTGGCAAGATGAGAGTAAAGAGCGGCAATGATCCGGTGTCCACTACGCAGCATCCTCCACATCAATACCAGAGGAAATTCCAAGGACGAGTAGCTTCTTTAATTCGGGGGCGACGACGTTTGTGGATACAGATATTCGCTGTAGACCGACCGGAAGTACTGGAAGCGTGAGAAGCGGCAGTTGAACAGCGTCATCGCCCTTACACCGCACGCTTCCAATATCAGGGGAAAGGTCGATCTCAAAAACATCACACCGTCGATTACTTGAAAGGTGTAGGCTTGCCTGCTCAGCCATCAGTCCACCCGCGCTGCGAAAGAGAACCGAGAGAGTATCGTTAGTAAACCGGATTATTCGAGCTCCTTCTCTCCCGTCACCAGTACGGACCTCTATAAAGGTGTCTCTTCGACCCAGGTCTGCTGCTAGCAGGACCTTCTTGGGGTGGTAGGTGCTTGCAAAGCTTCTGCGCAAAGTAAACTCTTCTGAAAGGAGCGCACTCACATCAATGCCCCTCACCACCGCAGGCTTCTCTGCGACCCACCGTTCTGGTGAGAGAGCAGGGCCACCAGAAATACCAGAAAGTTTCTCAATCTGAGAAACGAGAGCACGATGATCTCTCTCCTCGGGGGATACCTCGGCAGGTGCCATTTTTAACGCAGCCCTCCCGGTTTCAAACTCAAGACTTTCCGAACGAACACCTGCTAGCGCAGCCCGGTGACGTTCATCAAGGGAACGGCCACACAGAGCCGCCAGGGTAACACTTACGACAAGAGCTAGCGCTACCAAGGCAGGATTGGCTTTGCGAGGAGGACGAGATTTAGAATAACGGTGGTTCTTTCCCACGACGGACACGTTACTAGAGCTTTAAGAGTTCAGGCAACACCTTTACGAAACGACTTCGCGGCATCACCTCACCAAGATTCAATTCAGCCGCCTGCAAGGCAACATTTTCGTGCACGTGCGAGAAAAAGCTGGCACAAGGTGCCCCCTGCGCCAGATGCGGTGCCAAAGCCGCAGCGAGTGTTGGTAGCTCTATTCCCGGCTTTTCGAGATCAATCAGGAAAAGGGGTTCCCCCGCTGCTCCCTCAATCGCTGCCTCCAGGGAAGTGGAGGACCGAACGACCGAGAGCTCCGACCCGAGAGCCACCGCTACTTCGCGCACTTTTGAGATAAAGAAGAGGTCTTTAGTGATAAGAATCGGTTTTTTCATGGAAGTACTATTAATCACTACTCAACACCAAAAGCTTGCGCTTTCGCTATCAGGTTCGACCGAGAAATTCCGAGCTGACGAGCGGCCTCACTCTTGTTACCACCACACCGTGTAAGGGTTGATTCGATCATTTGACGTTCTACCGCATCGAGTACGTCTTTGAGGCTTCTATCATTTCCCTCGCCACTAAGCTGCTCAGTGACGTTAAGGACGCCACCTAGTCCACCAAGTGCCGGATTCAAGGCAGGCACCGCTACCATAGGCGTGCCCGCCCGGTTCCCGGTGGTGACCGTCGGCGACAGGCAGGTGAGGTCGATGCTCTCGCCTTTTCCTGCCATCACAACGGCGCGCTGCAGTTCGTTTTCAAGCTGGCGGATATTTCCTGGCCAGCGATACCCTTCTAGGGCACTCATCGCATCTTGCTGTATCACTTTCTTTGGCTTCCCCGATCTCTCAGCGAGCTTCGATAGGAAGAAATCCACTAATAGAGGCACATCCCCGGCCCGCTCACGCAAGGGGGGGAGGTGCAAATTCACGACATTCAGCCGGTAGTACAAGTCCTCTCTAAAGGTACCCTTCTCTACCATCTCTTCAAGGTTTCGGTTCGTGGCTGCTATAATTCGAACATCAACGTGCTTCAGCTTCGTCCCTCCAACAGGGGTGAAAGTGCCGTCCTGCAAAACACGAAGGAGTTTAACCTGGAGAGCGGGACTCATTTCACCCAATTCATCGAGAAAGAATGTGCCGCCGTCGGCTACCTCAAAGAGTCCCTCTTTATCTCTGATTGCCCCCGAAAAGGACCCCTTTACATGCCCAAAAAGCTCAGACTCAAGGAGGTTATCATTGAACGCCGAGCAGTTTTGAACAACGAAGGCCTTCTCAGCTCGGGCGCCATTTGTATGCAGAGCCGTCGCAACTACTTCTTTACCGGTGCCGGACTCCCCGGTTACAAGCACAGGGACATCAGAATCGACAACTTTCGTCATGATCTGATACAGCTCTGTCATTGAGCGACTTCGGCCGATTATTTTTCCGAATGCAAACTCCTCTACAAACCGAGACTGTAACCTTCGCGCCTGCGCCTGAGAGCTCTTCAGCTCACGGTAGAGGTTTTTTACCCTCAGTGCCGCATGTACTCGGGCGAGAAGCTCTTCAGAATTGTAAGGTTTTGCAACGTAGTCGTCCGCCCCTTGATCAAGCCCGAAGATAATATCCTTCAGTTCGTCTCGCCCAGTAAGTAATACGAGTGGGATAAATCGAAGCTCAGGGTGCGCCTTAAGGATTTTTGCAACCTCGTAGCCGTTCGGGGCAGGCATCATTACGTCGCACAAAATGATGTCCGGTCGTTCTGACTCGGCCTTTGCTAGGGTCTCAGTTCCAGACGAAGCGGTGACCACAGAATAGCCGTGCGACTCGAGCAGCTGCTCTAGGGCGAACAAGCCATCTGAGTTATCATCGACTGCTAAAATTTTTATCGTATCCGCCATTCGCGAGTCACCTGGGTGCTTTTACGACTGCGTGAATAAGGGTTTCACGAACTAAACTCGACGCAAGACGAGTAGATCGCCACTCTGCGTCCTGCACTATGAGCCGGAAACCTTGAACGGCACTATCCTTTCATCATATCGAGGAACTCTTTGTTCCCCTTCGTGCCTTCCATCTTGCTCATCATCCACTCCATAGCCTCAACGGTGTTTAGGGGATTCAGAACTTTACGGAGCAGCCACACCTTCTGCAGTACGTCGTTGGTGAGCAAGAGGTCCTCTTTTCGAGTGCCAGAGGCTTTTAGATCAAGGGCTGGATAGATCCGGCGCTCTGAGAGCTTACGATCCAACACAATTTCCATATTACCAGTGCCTTTGAACTCCTCGAAGATAACTTCATCCATCCGAGAACCGGTCTCGATCAACGCCGTTCCGATAATTGTTAAGCTTCCGCCCTCTTCGACGTTTCTAGCAGCGCCGAAGAAACGTTTCGGTTTATGAAGGGCATTTGAATCGACACCGCCCGAGAGGATCTTACCACTCGGAGGAACGACGGTGTTGTACGCCCGCGCAAGTCGAGTAATAGAGTCAAGTAAGATAACCACGTCCCGTTTGTGTTCAACCAGACGCTTCGCCTTCTCAATAACCATCTCTGCTACCTGCACGTGACGCTGAGCAGGTTCATCAAAGGTTGAGCTTACCACTTCGCCCTGAACTGAACGGGCCATATCTGTCACTTCTTCAGGTCGTTCATCGATAAGGAGAACGATCAGCACCACCTCTTTGTGATTCTCGGTAATGGCATTTGCAATGGATTGCAAAAGTACGGTTTTACCAGTTCGCGGAGGAGCCACGATCAAAGCCCGCTGGCCCTTCCCGATCGGTGCAAAAAGATCGAGGATTCGAGTCGACATCCCCCCTTTCTTACTCTCAAGCTTCAAACGCTCCGTCGGATAGAGCGCGGTTAAGTTATCGAAGTGGATTTTTGTTTTGAGAACATCGACCGTGTCGTGATTAACAGAACTAACCTTGAGGAGCGCAAAGTACCGCTCTCCCTCTTTTTCGCGAGGGGGGCGAATCTGCCCTTCAATAGTGTCGCCAGTTTTAAGACCGAAGCGCCGAATCTGTGCCGGTGACACGTATACGTCATCAGGACCGGGGAGGTAGTTGTAATCCGTCGCTCGCAGAAATCCGAATCCATCAGGTAGGGCCTCTAACACGCCTTCAGCGAAAATGCCGCCGTTTGATTCGGTCTGTGCGTTGAGAATGCTGAATATCAGCTCCTGACGTCGCATAGTGTTTGCTGCCTCGATATCGAATTGGGCAGCTAGCTTCATCA
>JAYVGZ010000271.1:0-2970 GCA_043771805.1 Pseudomonadota bacterium | reverse complement strand
ACATGAGCGGAATAAAGGGCGACCATCTGTCCCTGTTGTTAGCAAAGGCTCGATTGACAAGTCCCACAAACACTACGCTGCACGACTTCGCCACCCTCCTTCCATCAGCTCGTGCCCTGCCACTTGGACAATCTCGCTGCCCTGGTAAAACCGTTCGAGTGCATTAAGAAGTGACAGATCCTCGCTCTTCCCTGCTACCAACGCCGCATCCTGAAATTGACGAGTACGTTGCAGTAGCTGCGCAAGCGATGAGTGGTAGTCTTCTGGCCCTGGTTCGCTTCCGAGCGACTTCACCATCTGTAGCTTCCCGCCGTAGCGATGCGCGCCGTATTTCCTGAGCATCTCGGCAAATCGCCCGTCACTAAGTCGATCTCCGGGCTGCGCAAGTAGAAACCGAGTCCACAACACCTTGGCATCACCCGCTGAGGCTTTGAGCTGCTCTAAAGGAGCCTTGCTATTATCGTGCACTGCTTGAGCAAGAGCATTAATTCCGTCGAAATCAAGTCTGTAAATATCTTGCTCAATATCACAGCTGCTTTTCGTAAAAAACGTTCGCAGATTCACCGCTTTAAACTGCGTGAGAGCTCCCCGCGCTATGCGCTGAAGAGATGTCTCTTCTTTGGCTTGCCCAGAGGTAAAGAGCGCATGCCTTGCAACCGAGCGCCACATTATTGCGCGAGGAGTCGGGCTCTCTGAGTACCGCTCTAGGTCGACCCAAAGGCCAGAGCGGTGGTCAGCATCGAGAAGGGTTACAGGTCTATGCGCAGCAGTTGAGCCTACGCTCAGATCGTACTCCGGCTCGGAGATCACGTACACAGTGCCACTGCGCGCTGTAGAATGTAGCCTGGTTCCTTCGTAGCCCTGAAAAATTGCAGCATCAAGTCCAACTTCATCCTTGAGCCACCGTGCTACTTTAATTGTGAGTAGCACATCTTCCCGTGATTCATGAGCTTGCTCGCCGTGGAGAAGATCCAGTGCCTGAGAAACCGTCTGAAGAGAGAGTGAGAGCTTCTTCTCTCCAGAGCGCGCTTTACGAATCAAATTACTGAATCGCTCAGAGGTAAGGTAGGCTTTCTGAACTACGTGAAGAAGATCCCGTGAGGGCAGCTTTCCACTGAAGTACGGATTGAAACCGTTTCGAACTAAACTTGTACGCAGGTAGGTCAGATCGAAACGAGAAGAGTTGTATCCGATAAAAGAGACAGCACCACCTGCTCTCTTCACTGCATTTTCAAGAAAAACGACTATCTTACGCAAAGCCTCCCGCTCACTCTCCGTTGCAACCTTCTGGTGATCGAGGACGTTGATCCGGTTCGCCAGAATTGCGCCAGGATCGGGGAGCTGTAGACGCGAGATGCGAATGATGCCTGAGAGTTCATCAATCGGGGTGAGGTGTGGATCAACCAGGATGAAAAAGTAGTTAAGGATCTGGCCAATGGGGTTTTTGTCGGTGGTTTCTAGGTCGTAGAATACGGAGAACATTGGTGGGGAGGGTACACTAACTTCCGCTCAGAAACCAACCCGAATTGCGGGTGTTAACTTCTCGATACGCGACCACAACCAGCTTCCGAACCTTCAAAGGTGCGCGCCTGTCGCTCTAGCGGGAAGTCTAAATCGTGCGCGGTGTTGTCATAAGTAGTGTAGAAAACAATGAAGTCTTGAAGTGAGACTTATGTGGTGGCTTGAGCTTCTTTGAGTGGGGTTTTGGATGCCTTTAACCGCTGACCTCCCGTAGTTTTATCGATGTGTTATCGTCCTTGGGGAATACCGAAATGATACACACTAGTTCACAGAAATCCCCCGCCTCGTCCGTCGATTCCGCGTCGATGCCGGACCGGCCAAAATGCCCTACACCGAAGCCTGAGCAGCTCGAGGAGCTTCGAAAAATGCTCTTACCAACTCTTTTGGAGGGGTGTCCTGATGATGCTCGTAAGCATCGTTTTGATCAGTATTGGAGCTCGCTTAGCTTTCTCGCGGAGATGCAGGTATTGAAGGGTACTATCCTGTATCCGGCGATGGGCCATGACATATTTCCTGGATACTTTGGGCAATTGATTGGACTGAATACAAACCCGAATGCGTGGGAAGGGAGTCTAGACGGGGGGCTTGTTAAGGCGGATGAGCGGCCACCGACTTTTTTCGGTCGGCTTCAAGAGGAGTTTATGTGGGATCAGAGACACGTAAAGCCGGTCGTAGAATCGCTTCTTGTGGATGCGTATCTCACGGAATCTTACCTCCCTCTGCTTCGCGAGAAGTTTCCCGATGGCATCGATGTACTCTTTCTCAAGGGCTTTACTCTGTGGAGTACACGTGAAGATCGGGCAGTAGATCAACTAAGGGTGATTAAGCTAGTAACCTTTCTCCAACAGGAGATCTTGAAACCGGGGGGCTACATCATCATCTCACCCGAGCGGGATCACTTTATTGCAGATATTTTTTGCGCGGAGTTTGGGTTTGCCGACCTCTATTTATCCGATGATCCCTGGGGTCAGGCCGGAATTTTACTCCGGGCTGACCATGATATTGATTCAAGTAATCGCTACGACACCGCTAATCCCTACATAAGTAATTTGCGGATATCCCTCAATAAGGTGGGGCTCCGAGTTATTCAAAAGCCGCCAGAGGTTCAGGCCCTGTTTAATTGGTCCTTAAAGTCGAACGTAGATGATTTGATTTCCTTTAACCGAATCTGCACGACTCGAACGACGGGTGACTTGTATACGGTGCTACAATCGTTCACTACAATCTACAACCGATCCTACCTCAAAGCATACCTCGGCCGGTCGTCATCGTTTGTTTGTCAACTTATCGAACGGGTGGCCAGCCTTGGGGACGAATTGGACTCGATGTTATCGTACCCGGCGATGTCAGTGGATAAGGTAATGACCTTTCTTCATGCCGCACATGATAACCTAGGACTTTTGGATCTCGTAACCAACCGTGACGTCAAAACATATCCAAGTACTGAGC
>JAYVGZ010000270.1:0-3103 GCA_043771805.1 Pseudomonadota bacterium | reverse complement strand
CTGGAGTCTCAATACGAAAGTATCCGTGTGACACTCCTAAAGGCTACGGCCAAGAGTCAAACCGAAAGAGTAGAGAGTTTCATGGGTGTGTGCGCCTGGAGCTATCACATGACTCCATAGTTCTACTTCGCCCTCGCAGGTGTCTAAATAGAGAGCAACCAAACTAGCATGCACGCTTTAATCAAAGAGACGCCAACTCAAAACGAGAACTCTGCGTCTCTGCCGGATGGGAGACACGCCGACGCTAGTGACCCGTTTTCCCGACTCGCTGGCTGCGTATCTCATCTCCCTGTGGAAATCCAAGACCAGCTCACTCCCCTTCTCGCACACTTCCGTGTGAAGACTTTTCGCGCTTCCCTAAGAAAGACCGGCGAGCTGCTCGACTGCGTGTTACGAACGACGTCACAGAGGTGTGATAGTGAGCAGGCTGGCAGGGTTCGGGAGACTGTCGAGAGAATTCAGAGCGGTGTGCGGACCTGTGCCGAATTTGCAGAGCGCCTTCGGGATGAACGGTATCTGGGAGCCTCTCGATGGTTTCTAGAAAGTGCCATTAAGGAGTTTCTAGTGGCGCTCCCTGCCGCAGTAAAAAATCACACTGTCTTGTTGAAGGAGCTTAATCGAGCTACCCCGACGCACCGCACGTTAAGAGAGGTGAATAAAGAGATTGAAAGCTCGATCGAGGTGGGTAAGCAGCCACCAAAGATAGTCGGTAGTGATCACCTAGAGCCTGAGAGTTCGCCCCTTCTAGACCTCACTCCTGCGCTAGGTTTCACCCCTCATTCAGGGTCCGTTCGTGAAGTAGCATCCGTTCTCTCAGTAGAAAGCGGGTTGCGCCCGAGTTCTTTGTTGTTGGTAACATCCCATGAGGTAGTTGGTAAGGATGGGGAGATCTATCGCCTTGAATTGCCCAGCGAAACAGCTGTCGTTACCGCTCGAAGCGACCAGCCAGTGGCACTTTCACTTGGATACCATCACCACAATGGATTGGCAGTAACGGGAACGATTCCGGGTTTCGTAAGCCAGGGAGAGCCGGCAGCCGGAAGCCTCCTCAAGATCGACTACCACCGCGAAGAAGCCGTATCCCCGATCGACTCGGGTGTGCTGGACGAAGTTGTCCGAGTTTCAGGAGCAAGGACTGCTCTTCCATCATTTTTGGCGGACTTGATTGAGATTACTCGCGACCTTCTACAGACCGAACGGGTGCAGGTGCTATCTTCAGCGTTCTTTGAGCGGGCGTATGTGTACTCGAAGGATGAGTCTCTTCTGCTCCTCATATCCAAGATTCCGCAGAACCTTCGACTGTCGTTTCTGGCTGGCTTACGGGTTGGAACGTGCGAGACGATGTCGTACGAACTACAGAACTACCTCACCTTAGCTGGTATCCCCGCCGTCGTTGAGGGGGGACCCATTTTCGATGAGGATACCAACTCGTTCAGCACACCTGGTCACGCGAGAGTCAGATGCCTTACCGATCCTCCCCTCGTAATTGATCCTACCCGGTGGACAAAGAGAGATTTAACGATAACGCCTCTATCAGACAAGCTGCTTACTGAGTCGCTTCAAGAGATAAGGGGCATGGGGCCTATTGAGGCGTTTCAGCTAGGTGAGCGCCTTCGGAGTAAGCTTGTGGTGCCTAAAGAAGAGAGAGACGGCACGGATGACAACACACAAGCGGGACGCACGCAGGGGCATCAGTTGCTGGACGATTTCGATCGACGGCCGCTCATTTCTTATCGGTGGTCTATAGAGGAAAACATGCGGCTCTTGGGAGAGTGGTCGGAACTTATCCCAGAGGAAATACAGAACGGATCTGATGCCTTCTTCGGGAAATTCTACTGTAACAAGGAGACCGAAGCGCTACTTGAGCAGGCGCACCAACCTATTCTTTCGGGGAGGAGCACGACCTTTATCGATTGGTTGGTAGCACACCTTCACAACCCAAAAACGAGGGGTACCGTGGGTCACCCGTTGTCCTGCTATTTTGATCCCAGATACGAAGGCGCATGGGACCCCGGAAACAATGGCGGATTTACCGAGAATGTGTGGGCAACCTTCATTTTTTTGGCGGAACATCTGCTTAACGTGGGCCAGGCTGGCGACACGGGCGACGGGCGGTTCAATGGTAATTATGTCCGATCTTTTCTTTTCTCGTTCGTGGCCCAGCCAGAAGCAGCAGAGCGCAGCGCTCGGCTCGAAAGCCTCTTTATAAGGGTTATTACAAAGACTATTTCTGATTGGTTGGAGGACTTGCAAGTTTCATCTCGGGAAGACGAGAAATTTGCCTTCGTGTCCTTTACTCAAAGACTTATTGAGATGTCAGATGCTTATACTCCCTCAGCCGCTAAGCAGCTAAAGCTTTTCATCGCAGATTCCCTAAAATCTGCAAAAAGCACAGTTCTCACCTCGTTCTTGGCAGGGCGACGCGCAGATGATGATCGTACGGAAGACAAAGACGTATGTGAAACTCACTCTATCTGCAGATTGACAGCCCCTGTTCGCGCCTTCGTTGAAGAGTTTTTCCAAACTGAATTGAACTTTGCGGGATTTTCGACTCGCGCCTTTGATGTCTGCGCTTCCTTTTTAAATTCCGCGTTCCGCGAAGCCGCGTTAAGAAGTTTTTCGAACCGTATTTGCCATCTTGCAGCGGCTCAACACGGTCGAAGTCACGCTGAATTGTACACGGATTGCATAGGCGTAAGCGCCCGCGATCCGTTCTGGTTGAACCTAGGTATTTCCGTTGGGTCATTTAGTCTCCTTGATGCGAATGGGCTCTTCGGGACTCGTGAAGCGTTTATTGCGTTTTCAGAATCGTCTGAGTTTAAAGAGGCCATGAGAAACAGTTCTCTTGACGCTCTCAAAGAGCTCGTTGAGAACTTCAATTCTCTTGCTGATAACGTTCCAGAATCGCGGCGACATGAACTTGCTCCGCTGTTTACGAGCTTGGTCCGTCAGCTATGCGAGGAATTTAACGTCACCCTTCCAGCTTACGACGAAGGCGCGATATCGGCGCTGAATGCAATTTTACCGGTGTGCCCGACACCAAGGAGCCCCACACTCCACTCCTTGACGGTTGGACTTGCAGAGAGTTTGGCAGAACTTAGCA
>JAYVGZ010000269.1:0-3054 GCA_043771805.1 Pseudomonadota bacterium | reverse complement strand
AAATGGGGAGTCCGCACGGGGCTTCCGTATAAATGCCGAAACACTGCACGCCGACCTCCCAGGGTTAGCACGAGGGTGAAAGTCCCAACCGCAGGAGACTACAACAAGGCAAGGCACGCCTAGGTTTCGCCATGAAATCTAAAGTGCTATCTACAACATGGTAGAGCGTTAGATGTAAATACTTGCCATGAAAAGCAAGTATCATCTCCTCTACAAGACCACGTGTCGAATCAATGATCGATTTTACATCGGCATTCACTCCACTGATGTCTTGGAGGACGGCTACCTCGGCAGCGGAACAATTATTAAGAGTTCTGTTGCGAAACATGGGATTGAAAATCACTCCTGTGAAGTTATTGAGATATTTGAAACTCGTAGTGAGGCTAAACAGGCCGAAAAGCTGCTTGTATCTGGTGAGCTCTTAAGAGATCCTCTTTGCATGAACCTCAAGATAGGAGGTGAAGGTGGGTGGGATTTTATCAATGAGCACGGATTAAGTTTACGATCCGGAGCAAAGCTGAGCGAAGAGAGCAAAGCAAAGATCAGCAAAAATAGGACAGGAAAGCTTCACTCACAAGCAACAAAGGATTACCTCAGCAAGTACAACGCAATGAAGCGTCCTGAGGTTGCTGAAAAAATCAAAACTGCTTTAACGGGCAGTCTTCAATCGAAAGAGCACAAAGCTAATCTATCAGCTGCTATTAAGAAGTGGCATGCTGATCGACGCGCGGCCGTGGTGTTAGCGGCAGCATGGGACCTTGCCAAGGTTTAGGCACCAGTTCGAATCTGGTCGGCCGCTCCAAATTGAAGTTTATGGGCCCGTAGCTCAGAGAAAGAGCACCCGCAGAGCGGGAGGTCGGAGGTTCAAGTCCTCCCGGGCCCACCAAGACAGCGGCATAGGAATGGAGTTACTTCGCATCATGGAAGCTGATTGCCCGAAAGGGCGTCGGCATCGCACTCACCTCCGCGAGGAGGTGGTCTCTCCGTCCGACCACTACCCTGTCCCTTAACCGTTTGATCCTGTGTAAGCTAACATCGTCGCTAACCACAGGAGAAAGACGATGTTCTCGAAGAAGTTTGCATGTAATGTGTATGGCGCTATGTGGCCTGCACGCACCCTATCCCCGTCCGACATTGGCGCAAATCCTCGGGTTGGACCATCGTCGGCGAGGTGCAAGAGGACTACTACGAGTGGGTAAATTACTTTGAAGCGCGTCACCCTATCTTCGGATGGGTAAAAGGCGACTACGAAGACGAGGTGAAAGCTAAGTCTAAGAAAGCGCTGGAGCACTTCATGGAACATCATCCCGCACACAAGTGGGACTATGCGGATATCTAAGGAGGCTTGCCTCCAAGGACAGCGCCGTGATGAGGGCGTGGAATCAAATTCTAAATCAACTTAAAATGTATGTTATATGTTATATTACAGCTAATGAGCCGATTGAGGGCGCGAATACTCATGTCTGTACGAAGGGAGCGAAGCCGGTCTGAACCGTCGGGTGTACTCTTACCCTTCACCATTACGCGGACGTAGGCGAATTGGCAAAGCCGCCAGCCAATAACGGGCTGGATAGATGAGGTCGAGGCCTTGACGCTCGGCACCTGGTATAAGCGAATTGACCGAAAGCAGAAGCGAGATCACTGTGGCCACAGTCCTCGTGAACGCAAATAGGGAAAAGCATCAGTGGAGGTTCGAATCCTTCCGTCCGCACCATTTCAGAATGCTCCGACTTGGAGCTGCAATTTCAAGTCGGGAAAGGGTGTGCAGCCGCCCTGAGAGTTTCACGGGGGATTAGCTCAGCTGGGAGAGCGGTAGCTTTGCAAGCTATAGGTCGGGAGTTCGATCCTCCCATCCTCCACCAATCACGCAGCACTAGGATGGAGTTACTTCGTAACTTTCTATTGCATTCCCTCCGTGAGGAGGGGTCTCTCCGTCCGCCTTCTTCTCGTGATCTTATCAAGGATTTTGTGTTCAAGAGAAACCGCATCGGATCGTGTCTCAGGTGCGGTAGGAAGAGATCGAGGTACTTGCTGACCCAGGTGTTGTTGACATCACTCTACAGTTTGGCACGAGGGCTGGCTTATTGTTAACTGCGGGCACCCCTCCGGTAACGGAACCCCAAAAGTTGCAATGAGCAGTTTCTCTTGGGCATAGAATATGAAGGCGACTTGCACGTGTCGCCTAAGTTCGGCTGACTGGCCCGACCTGCCAGTAAAGATGACGGAGATGGTTGCCTTGGCAATCAGCCGGTTGAAGTCATCTTGGGCGCTGACATGCCTAAGCGCTGCTTTTGCGGGATTGGTATAGTGGTTGTGCCGGAGCCTTCCAAGCTTCAGAGGCGAGTTCGATCCTCGCATCCCGCTCCAAGCTGAGATCGTTTTGCTATCGCGATGAACAAAGCGCTTTGGGGTAATCCTGAGTGGGTTAAGCAAGCAAAAGCTAGGCTTTCAGAAAAGAGTAAAGCACGTATTGCTGAGGGAACAGAGTTTAAAGGTAAGAAGCATTCAGCCGAAACGTTAGCCGTGATGCGTTAGAAGAAAGTCGGTCATGTGTAGGCGATCAAAAGTGCCCTTGATCTAGCTCTTTCTCGTGCTTCTGTTTACAATGCGCTCTTAGCTCAGTTGGTAGAGCGTCAGTTCCATGATCTGAAGGTCGGGGTCCGAGTCCCTCACTAACCGCCTTGACAGCGGCAATACGAGCCCGTAGACGGGAGCGGTCATGGATAATTTTCATTATGAAAATTATTGAGGTGCGTGGGTACTTGGCAGAGTGGCCGATTGCGTCAGACTTGAAATCTGAAGACTCGAAAGGGTCCGTGGGTTCGAATCCTACAGTACCCGCCATGCCTTGTAGCTCAGCTGGTAGAGCAGCCCATAAGCCGGCGCCGGCCGGGCATGTCAACGGTTCGAGTCCGTTCAAGGCAATATGTCGGTGTGGGAGAGTGGTTCATCTGATGGTCTGCAAAACCATAGACGCTCAGTTCGATTCTGGCTACCGACTCCAAATGCACGTTCATGCTGGCTGTAACAGTAGAACAGAGATCAGGTGATGAC
>JAYVGZ010000268.1:0-16170 GCA_043771805.1 Pseudomonadota bacterium | reverse complement strand
GGAGTAGAGGCAACACGTTTGATTCGCATACGAGAGGAGCGCTTGTTGGGCAGGCGTATTCCAATAGTCGCACTTACAGCGCATGCGATGCCGGGGCATCGAGAGGAGTATTTAGCTGCAGGGATGGATCACTATTTGACCAAGCCCATAAATCGCGGCGAGCTGCTCGCAACGATTCAAGCTGCCGTTCCGTCTGGCCACGGGTTGGCTAACCACCCTGCCACGGAATCTGCGAAGCAACCGCCGTCGTCACCAGGATTGAGAACAATCGGTGAGTTGCTCCGCAGGGTCGACGGCCGCGTCGAACTACTAATGGATATCATCAGTTCGTTGTATGACCAGTTCGAAGTTGTTGATGCGTGCTCAGGATTTGTTGGGGTAGCAAAAGAGGCGAGCTTGATGCATATCAGCAAACTGTTCGATCTGCCTACGATAACACGAGTTGTTGGTCTTGATACTGCGGCAGCCCTTGCAACCTGCAGGAGTATGAACGCGGCTCTCAACCAAATTTTAGAGCGGCTGCTGCAAGCAGAGGAGCGATTCTCAGCGACCACTGTTACCGTGCAGCTTCCCCTCTGGGAAGAGCTTCTCGTTAAAGCGCATCTACACGACGGCCCAGCCTCCATCGCAGTCCTCCGAGAGAGGCTTAAACTTGGAGACGATCAACATTCAAAGATGCAGATCAATGACCTTCTTAATCAGGTCATGATGGCGAGGCTCATTTTTCGCCTTACTGGGACACATGACCTTATCTCAGACTCAGATGGCACAGTTACTAAAGACAGATCCGGGGACACTCCCACCGGGTAATGTCAACGAGACCACGTGGCGATTCGTTCTCCCTTTCTCTTCAGTTTCCGACTAATCTGCCAGGACACTACGCTCCTTCTCCATGTTTGGCACACCAACAACAGGAGTACCCCCAAAAGTCCCGCAACTACCGTGGACCGAGATGAAAATGTCTCTACCTTAACCGCTGCATATGGTACTGCCGCACCCCAACTGACCATGTCGAGAGCCTTCTGATTGAGCCATACGACCCCTCTTAATAGATATCCATTCGAATCTACTCCACTCACACATACCGCTACCGCCAGTAACCCAAATGTACAATCTACGACAGACCAGGGCGTAGCGAGGATAAGATTGAAGACGATCGCCGCGAGAGACAATCGACCAGTCCAGATCAATCCCACAATAGAGGTGAGAAGCCATACACAAAGCGAGACCGACCAAAGGGCTTTAACTCCACGTCGAGTTGACGACAAATAAGAACCAAGACCGATGCCTGCGAGTGCTGCAAAGGTGAGCTGTACACCTAAATCAAAGAAGCACCATGGCGAGACCAACATCAGAATGAGGAATGCAGTGATACACCTTTGAGAGAATCGCAGTGCGTGCTCATCTAACACTTGAACAGCAACACACGCGGCTGCAATGAGAGCCCGAACCGTAGAACTCTCGGCTCCGCACAGAAGGACATACCCTACGGCAAACAAGATCGCCGGGAATGTGGCGAGACGCCTAGGTTCAGAGAAACGGGAGATAAGGCGCAAAACCCGCGCAACGATGAAAAAAACCATCGAGAACACAAGCGTAACTTGATAGCCAGAGACGACCAGAAGATGTGACAATCCTGCCATCTGGAATTCGCGCTCTGCTTGAGCGCTCAAGAGGTCGCGGTATCCAAGGGACATCGCGAGAAAAATACTCAGTCCTTGGCTATCCCCAACTGCCGCTCGTGTCCTACGCAGGAGCTCTTGTCGCGGAACATCGAGGATCGAGGGCGTGCGATCCACAACTTCCGAAACATACCTCGCCTTACACTTCGCGCGGATATTATCGCGCTGTGATCGAGAATCAAATGAGAATGGATTCCACGACAATGGAATCGGAGCGCAAGAGGCACGAACCCAAGCGACATCTCCATTTTCTAGGGAATGAGCATTTCGCCAAGGAAGATCCACAGCGGAAAACGAATACCGCGTGAACGGTGAGGTATCAAGTAATGAAGCCCCGACAAACGATACGCCTCCTACCTGAATACGGCGGGGCTCCCCGATAACTTGCACAAGGGTCAACATATCCGCCGATACGGGGACGTGGTCGGATGGCGGGGTAGTTCCACAGACAACCGATAGGAAGCCGACGATCATCCCGACAAGAAAAGTTGAGCACCTGCGCGTCAGAATCAAAAGAAGTAGTAGCGAACACCCTGCAATAAGTGCCCCATGCCACCCGATGAACCAAGCTCCTAGCTGTGCGATAAAGACTGCACAGGTAACGGGCCAAGTCGGTGCATGCCTACGAAGAACAAGGAAGGCAATGAGCACTCTAGAAGAGCGGTCCACTGCACCTCTCTTGATCAATCGAACTGTGGATGAGGTCAAACCTGACTAGCCGAGTGAAAGCCATCGATGGTACCGTCTCCTGAAAAAAGAGTGTTCTCATATGTTCGCCATCGGTTCGAACCTGTTCTACAAAAGTTGCTTCTCACAGATTGCCTCTGGATGCCGAAGCATCGCGTTGAGTATTGTAGTTGTGGCAGCCGGTTGCACTGGCACTCATCGGAAATTATCTTTTGAGGCTGGAATTGCACGTACCAAGCAGTTTGTAGATCAGTATGGTGCGGTGCCGTCCACAAGCTGTCCGGGGTATCTGAAAGGAATTCTTACACGAACCGTTGGCTCTAGGAGCAATTCGTTCGAGGTGACAGTTCTTGCCACCTCTTTGCCGCTTGCACTTTCGCCAGGCGGGAACAGAATTCTCGTTTCAAAGGGGCTGCTTCTCCTCTTAAATACCGAAGCACAGGCGGCGTTCATGCTTACTCATGAAGCTGGGCACTACATCTTAAACCATCTTCAGCTTGCGATGGACGCCGCGGGGAGCGATCGCAACGGAGCGGGTGTCGAAGTTCGCCGCGAGCTTGAAATTGAGGCAGACACCTTCGCCCTTTCAAGGATCGTAGACGCCTCTTATGAACCAACCGAGGCTGTAGCGGCACTCAGTGCGGTGTACCGGGGTGTGGAATCAAGCGGACGTGCCTCAGAGTATCCTTCGCTCCACGATCGGATCCTTGCTCTCTCTACCCTTGTTCTTCAGGCGCACTCGCTCGGCTCGGGCATTGCGGATCGGAGAGGTTTTAGGCAGTGCCACTTTGAGCTTCGTGGGTACTGAGAACCCGCTGGAACAAGTGCTCACCGAGGTATCTCAAAGGTGATATTCACCGAACCTGGCACCGCGTTGCATTCAGGAGATCGCTTGAACGTCGGTCGCGAATTCGAACAGCCAGCACCCGTGCATCGCGATTCTCACCCCCGAACCGTCGCGCCGGAATCCACGCACGGTCCGTGGTAACGTTAACGAGGAGTCGTGGCGGGGTAAAATCGATGGTGGCCTCGGGCACGCTAAAGCAGGGCACCACAACACTCCGCAATGCAGGCGATGAGAACTCAAGCTCTGTGCTCTTAATACCCTCTCCGGATAGTCGAACAGTGGCGGGGTGCGCTATAGAGCCGACAATAGACTGAACCTTTAAACGAAGAAATCCATCACAACTACACCGCGCAGAGAGCATCGCAACCGGAGAGAGCCATTGATGGTACCCTCCTCCTTCCTTCTCCCAGCCGTAAACGCCGCGCTCGCGTGAGGTAGCAGCGACAAATCCAGAAAGTAAAGCGAGTAACGAAAGTGATCTCCTGACCCGTGCGCTAAGGATCGAGACAGCCACCTCGCTTTGCTCTGCGAACAAAAATGCGACGAGAATCGCAACCTCAAGAAAATCCAGATGTGGCCCGGTCACCAGTAAAACGACTACGGTAAAGAGGCCCACCTTCCCCCAACGTCCACCACACCCAAAATTGCGGCCACTGATGGAAAGAAGCAGTAGTACCCCGCCTAGGAGCCCCACTTCAGCGATCCATCCGAGATAGAAATTGTTCGAGTTATCCGTCCAGCCATTCATCCCTAGCCCTTGTTGCTCCGCCACGGCGGGAACAAAGTAACGGAATTGGCCCGGCCCAATCCCAAATACCGGCGCGCTCCGAATGAGATCAAGCGCCATTGTTAGGAAAACTGCGCGACTTGCAAAACTCTCCTGATATCGCCCCAAGGCAACCGATCCGACAACTCTTGTAATACCCTCAGGAGCCCACGGTGCAGCTGTAAGGTCTGAAATCAAGGTGGTGGTGCTATCGAGTACTGAGATCATTGCAATCCCAACCACCACTAGTCCGATTCCAACAACAAGCACCCGCCTTGAGAGTAGGTACAGCCACCCCATCATCAACACCGCAATTCCTAGAAGGAACGACCTCGAGCCAGAGAAGAGCCCGGCAAGAACAACCACTACGATGGACACGCCACTCACTAAGACTAAGCGCCAGCTCCTGGGTTCTTTTCCTAATCGATACAGAGGTGCACCTACGGCTATAGCTATCGCAAGAAATACTCCTGCAGCGTTCGGATCGGTAAAGGTACCCGCGACTCGGTGAAGTGCGTGCCAGAATTCAGGCTGCGCGGTAACGAGCGAAGGGAGCACCCCGAGCACCTCAAAAATGGTGTACCCACAAGCAAACAACGATCCCCAGACCAAGCCGAGACGAAACGATCGCAAAAACGCCCGATAGTGTTCAAAAAAACCGATCAAAAAAATGAACGAGATGAGGCGCGCGGCACTCTCGTACGACGGGAAAGCCGCAAGGAGGACGGTATGAAGGGATCTCCTCAACTGCTCCGCACCAACAATCTGAACAGCATGATACCAAACGCCAGCATGCCAGGCGGCTACTACGAGATCGCAGAGCAAGAACCCGAGAAACAGAAGCAGGATCGGCATCGCCCACGCCGATCGCCTGAACGCCCCGTGGATCCCCTCACTCGCAAGAGCTCCAAACACAAAGAGGGGTAGGCACTGCGATCCGAAAACCGGCAAGAGCGGCGCAAGCGCACCAAGCGCGAAAAGCAAGGGTACTCCCGGTGACTCCCCGAACGTTCGGTACCGAGCGAAGATCCAGAGACACACAAGAAGAGCACCGCTGACAAGGCTTTCAACAAAGGAGGCGAGCAACAAGTTGGGCAGCGCAAAAAAAAGGTATGGTCCGTACTGAGCACTTTTCGATAGAGCACTTCGCACGGTGCTCCACATTTTGGTGCCGCGAAGTTTGAGAACTCTCGTCACTGCGCCCACGGCCACCCCATCCTTTGTTTCCCTACTTCTCTATTCGTCAAAGGTCTGTCTCGGCATAGAGATTACTCGGCAGACGTGGAACGTTCGGGACTGAGTCCTTCAACCGTTACTGCAAGCTTCTTAATCCCCATATCCTTTCGGTTGTAGCTCCACAAAAATACATTTTCTGGAGGCAGCCACGACGGTACGACCAGTGGGGTTTTTGCCATCTCTTTGATCAATTTTGAAAGGTCATCCGAGAGGTTTTCCCTACTAATGACACCGAAGGGACCCAAGCGGCCGCGAAACGATCCATCGCTAAATGAGCCGACCACCAGATCCGCCGCATTGCAGGGCGAAACACTCTCGCCAACATCGTATCCCCCAAGTACTTCAACTGACTTCGGTGATGTGTGAGGCACTAGGTGCACTCCTAGAAAGCGGCCCTTACGAAATGAGATTACCATAAGGTACCACTCGCGGGCACGAACCGATGCACCGGTAAAGGTAAACCACTTTCCCTCCTCGCGTTCGTTCTGCCAGTACACTATCGGCCGTGTTCCATCGCTCGCCCCCTTCAATCCGAACGAGTAACCTGGCCTGATCTTCGAGTTCGGATCGTACTTTGCAATAAACATGACCCTTTCATTTACAGCGACCGTTTTACGGAGCCGAAACCACGAAAAAAAGAGGAAGTCTGTACCATCAACTGGATCCAGCCCAGCGGCATCCGGGACATGCAGTGCAAGATTAGGAGAAAATATTGGGAAGGAATCAGGGAACGGATCGACTCTCTCAGGGAGCGACGAAGGACGACCGGTCAGCTGCCGGGCGACAATGCCCCCCGTGAAGATGAGCGCAAGTGCCGAGAAAAAAGCGAGAATAAATCCTGCCGCTAAGATCGGAGCCGAGAATGATGAGCGTTCGTGCTGGCTGGGGTCTAAAGAATGATGCGCCTCCTCCGGACCACGACGATCATTTCTGTTACCGTGATCCGGGGGCGGCATTTTTAGGGCTTCTGGACCAGACATAACCCCATCAAAAGTAGCCCCAAACGGAGTCTACTCAAGTAATCACTCCTCGCTTGAGGCCTCTTGTTCGGCAGCGGCCTCATCAGCGGAAACCTCACCGTCATTAGAAACCTCAGCCGAGGCCTCAAGTTTCTTAGATTTCTTCCGGCCCTTCTTTTCAGAGGTGGAAGAATCGTCGGCACTGACAGGAGCTGCCTGAATCGCAGCAATCACCTTCACTTGAAGAGCAACAGCAACTTCAGAGTGAAGCTTTACCTCTACTTTGTGAAGACCAGCACCTTTGATCGGATCAATGATACGGATTTGACGACGGTCGACTTCGTAACCAAGAGTTTTTAGAGAAGTCTCAATGTCGCGGCTTGTGATCGACCCAAAGCTCTTACCCTGAGCACCGACTTTGAGCGTGAACTCGACGATAACTTGCTGCAGGATCCCACCGAACTGCTCGGCTTCTGCCTTCTTCTTCAACCGCTTTGCAACGATGGCCCCGAGCTTATGCTTCAGGAGACGGTCGTTGTGTGCAGAGGCCTCTACGGCGAGCCCGCGGGGTACTAGAAAATTGCGCGCGTAGCCACGCTTAACGCGAACAGTGTCGCCGATGTAACCTAGAGGGAGGTAATCCTCGCGCAAAATAACTTCCATATCGAAACTCCTTCACTATCTTTTTCGAATCAACTCGTTCGAATTACCGCTTTCGAATCAATTCTTTCGAATCAAACTCTTTCGAATCAAAACTCAACGCAAAGCGCTGCAATGAGGGCTACTCATCTCACTCCGTCGTCTCGGGACTCTTTCGACTAGTCGAACGAGTCGTTACCGAATTCGTAATCATCTTCCATGCCTGGGGTAATTACGCGCTTCGGATTTCCCTTAAACTTCCTCGATGTTTCGCTGATCACATGCGTCTGGAACTTCTGAACGTTCTCGGTAATCCGGAGAAGTGAACCGAGTTCATTCGGTGCCGCGTGGTTCTCGCTCTCGTAGTTGAATACAACGTAGTAACCGAAGCGCTCTTTCTTAACGAGGTATGCGATCTCTTTCTTACCCCATGAGTCAACACCAGTGACCTTCGCCTTGTTGTTGGCAAGGATCCCCTCTACTCGCTTAATTTCATCTTTTAGCTGCGAGTCGTTCAGTCTCGGATTAAACACGATAACTGACTCGTAACGACGTACTTCCATGGGCTCACCACTTCGCTATACATTTAAACTCAACGTGTAAATTTACACGTAAACTATCTTAACGACTTACAAAAGCTTCCTCAGGCGAGGGGTTCCAGCGGGCGGTAACGCCTCTCGGTAATGTAGCGTCCGCCACGTTGCTGCTAAACCTGCCTCTCGTGATATCGAAAAGTCGTCGGACTCTACCGATATCTTATGAAAAAGACAACTCGCCGAACAATTTCTCTACTGCCCGTTACTCCCCTTTCGCGCACTTTCCTTTAGTCTCCCGTTCTCAAGCGTACCGATTGCCCAAAGGAGCTAAGAATTGAATCGATTTTGTGCCGTAGCTAAACCCTCAAGAGCCAAACAAAGCACCGCTGCAGCCGAACGCCCTACCAGTGTTTCAACACTCCCCCGCTCATCTGCCGTATACCGACTCAAAACCCACTTTGCGATCCCATCTTCGCTTGCAAGCAGCGGGCTCTCCGGTGGCGGTTTTCCGACCCCAACTCGTATTCTACCGAAATCTTTCCCGCCGCACGCGGTAACAATTGATCGCAGCCCGTTGTGCCCTCCTTCCCCGCCCCCAACCTTCAATCGAAGCTGGCCAACGGGAATATCAATCTCGTCGTGTATGACTATGACAGACGATAGAGGTATCTTTCTAAAGGAGAGGAACTCACGAAGCGGTTCACCGCTGCGATTCATAAATGTTCTGGGCTTGATGAGATATCCAGCGACTCCACAAAAACTAAAAGGGGCTTCGAATCGATCCCCCTTCACAGACCAACCACGTTGATCGAGGCGCCCAGAGAGCGCATCGGCCGAAAACGCGAGCGCTTCTGCAGCGACGTCTGCCCAGCTCTTGCTCTTGCTGCACTGATTCAGGGCATCCGCCACGGCGAACCCGATGTTGTGCCGGGTACCATCGTAACGAGATCCTGGATTACCGAGACCAACGACAACAAGGTTTTGGCTATCCACTCGCTTCACCAAGTGTCGTCAGCTACGCGCTATCCGCTCGCCTACTTCGATGGTTTAGCAGCTGGAGCCTTACCCGCCGCCGGAGCCTTACCCGCTGCAGCCGGTGCCTTACCAGCCGCCGCCGGTGCTGCCTTCGCATCCGCTGCTGCTGGAGCTGCCGCTGCTGGAGTCGCTACAGCTTCTTCTGCCGCACGAGATGCTACGATACTGATAATCGTCTCTTCAGGGTCATCTGCAAGGCTAACGCCTGTAGGCAGAACAAGATCAGAGCCATGAATAGACTGACCTAAATTGAGCGCCGATATATCGACCTCAATAGAGGCTGGAATATTCTTCGGCAGACACTTAACACCAACTTCATGGGTTACAATCGCCAAGATCCCGCCCTGGTTCTTAACACCTGGGGATTCTCCTACGAGCTTCACTGGAACTTCCACACGAATGAACTCGTTATCCAAGAGAGTTTGAAAATCGACGTGAAGAACTCGATTCTTTATGTAATCTTGCTGAATCTCTTTAACGATAGCTACTTTGCCGTTAAGAGCGGCAGACGAGCTCTTGAAAGTAAACACCTGAGAGCGGCGAGCCCTTGAGGCCATGAGGGTAAATTCTTTGTAGGGCACCTTAACCGCCAGCGGCTTCGCTGCTCTCTGATAAGCAACGGCCGGAATGAAACCCTCTCGCCGACACCGCTTCGACCCAGCTTTACCCACCTCAACACTTGCTGCTGCAACTGAATCACTGCGCTCTGAAACTTCAATGGTAAAATTTTCCACGGCGAAACATCCCTCTGTTAAAATCTTGGAAGTCGAGTCTCATACCAGAAGCCTTTGAAAAGGTAAAGAGCGGGGGCCGTATGACGGCTCCGGAATACGGAGCGCTATTGGCGAATTCACCAACGCCGTTCTGCACAAAACTGCAGCCAATATAAGGGCTTACCGAAAGAGGCTGCTTACCGAATCATCCGAGTGAATCCTCTTTATTGCCTCGGCAAAGAGCGGAGCTACCGAGAGAACACTGAACTTATCACCCTCCTCTCCTCGTCCTACAGGGATGGTATCAGTTACGATTAGCTCTTCTATGGTTGAGCTATTAAGACGGGTACGAGCGTCTCCGGACAGTACAGGATGGACACAGCATGCAATAACTTTGGAGGCCCCCTCTTTTAAGAGGGTCTCGGCAGCCTTGCTCAGCGTGCCACCAGTATCAACCATATCATCAACGATGACACAAACCTGGCCGCTCACATCTCCCACGACGCTCATGGCGTCGATTCGGTTGGGGCCCGACCGACGCTTATCGATCACTGCAATTGCTGCGTTGTCTAGGCGGGTAGCTACCAACCTCGCTCGCTCAACTCCACCAACATCGGGGGAGACTATGGTGATATCTTTCGTGCCGTACCGTGATTTTAGGTAAGGGATCATTATCGGTAGGGCATAAAGGTTATCAACTGGGATATTGAAGAAACCCATCATCTGCCCGGCGTGAAGATCCATCGTGAGGACACGATCTGCTCCAGCGGTAGTTATCATGTCCGCGACGAGCTTCGCAGTAATCGGCACCCTGGGGCGGAGCTTGCGATCCTGCCGTGCATAACCGAAGTACGGGAGAGTCGCCGTGATCCGCCCAGCAGACGACCGCTTGAGCGCATCTATAATAATGAGAAGCTCCATCAGGTGGTCGTTACCCGGCGAACAGGTGCTCTGCACCACGAAAACGTCACCACCCCGAACGTTGTCCTCGATCTCAACGGAAAGCTCTCCGTCGCTAAAACGGATCACCTCAAGCCGACCGAGCTCGGAGCCTAAGCTTTCACATACAGATTGTGTAAAACGAGGATTTGATCGACCAGAGAAAACAAGAAGTGGTCTAGACACAAAAGCCTTCCAAAAAGCTACACCCCAAAAAAGTGGAACTGCGCTCGAAATCCGGTCCTCTCCCAATAACCGAACCGCCCCGGCCATGACCGGCGCCCCTCGGTCAACAAACACACCGATGCCTCGAATTCTGGCTGCCCGGGCAGGGGTCGAACCTGCGTATGGCGGAATCAAAATCCGCTGCCTTACCACTTGGCTACCGGGCAGTGATCTGGGAGAGACTCAAGTAAAACACTTAAGAACCTTTGGCAAGTGTGGGAGTGGTTGGAGGGCAGAGGAAAGCGTGCTTCACTACCGATTTTTACCGTGCTAGATCCAACCAATCGAGAAGCCACGCTTGACACCCTTCCCGTCGTAGCTGCTCCAACAGCTCAGATGCCGCCAACTGCTCCATCGGTGCTACGGCGCAGAAACTAGCTGAGCCAGACCCCGTAACGGAGCTCGTTTTGGGGAAAAACCGGCGCATAATTTCTAGTACGCCTGCGACGCCGGGGCAAAGCTCACACACGAACGGCTCAAAGTCGTTTGAAATAATTCCTTCAATTGAGAGCGGCTCCGAGCCTCCAAGATGCCCGGCGATCGGATCTTCTGATTCCTTTACCACCGGCCACCGTGCGCGAAAGTGATCGTAGAACTGCCTCGTAGAGACAGTGGCCTGCGGAACAGCGACAATCACTTGCCCCGGGGGAAGCCGCGAAGAACTAAGACTAGATACCCGCTCGCCGACACCTTGTACCCATGCCAAACCACCAAAATACGAATACGGCACGTCGGCGCCACACCGCAAGGCAGCCGCGAGCACTCTGTTGAGATACTGCACCGGGGTTATCTCGAGGACCTCTTGGACATCAGCGGCAAACAGGTCAGCTACAACTCGCAACACTGCTGCGGCGTCACTACTCCCGCCTCCAAGACCGCCCCCAACCGGGATGCGCTTTGTAATGTCACACCGGAGGCCGATCGGGAGGTTTGCGAACGATACGGCCTCACCTAAAAACTCTCTGAGATACTGGATGAAAACTTTCGAAACAAGATTGTCTTCTACCGAACTATCGATAGATTCGGCTGGATCAACTGCAATCTCGATTCGGCATTCACTCGTCAGCCTCACCACCAACTCATCTACAAGTGAGGTGGTACAGTTCACCATACTCAGGATGTGGTACCCGTCACTGCGTCGGCCGAGCACCTTGAGTCTCAAATTTACTTTAGCAGGAGCTTTGACCGGATAAACCGCATCCCGTACGGCTACCGTTTTTACCTGCAAGCGCTCAGTGAGGTGTTTACGAGCATTGGCTTGCCCTGACATAGTCGCACTCCTAGGGGAAGTTTTCCTTCACCAGTAAGAGGTATACCTTATGCCAGAAAATTCGGCATCCATCGAGCTCAGAGCGGAAGTAATGGTGGTAGCGGAAGCTGCTGCTCGGAAAGCCGGAGAACTTATACGTTCAAGACGTTCCACCAAAACGGTGGCTGTCTCACTCAAAGCGGCTCGAAATTTGGTGACCACTACCGACGTAGAGGCCGAGAAACTGATTATTGAGGAGATTCGAAAATCGTTCCCTGCTCACCGTATTTTGGCAGAGGAGTCTTCAGAGGAAACCGCGCTGGTCGCATACGATAGAGGCCCCCTATGGGTCATCGATCCGATCGACGGAACCACCAACTTTGCTCACGGGCATCCTCACGTAGGGGTCTCAATCGGTTGGATACACGACGGTCGCGCCGAAGTAGGCGTTGTTCTCTCTCCATTTCAGGAAGAAATATTCTCTGCAACGTTCGGAGGCGGCGCCTTTTGTAACGACTCACCGATCTCGGTCACGTCAACAACCCGATTTGAAGATGCTCTGATAGCCACCGGCTTTCCGTATGACCGGAGCAATGTCGACACTATCTGCGACCGGTTAAAGAAAGTACTCCGAGACTGTCGTGATGTTCGCCGCGTGGGGGCAGCATCGCTCGACTTCTGCTGGGTCGCGTGTGGCAGGTTTGATGGTTTCTACGAGCAGGGCTTAAGCCCTTGGGATGGAGTCGCGGGTAAAGTAATAGTTCGAGAGGCCGGCGGAGTTGTTGGCCACTTCCCGTATGATTCAGGCCAGGTCCCCAGTAACGTAAGGTACACCGGGGACCTGTTTATGGACAACGTTATTGCAGCAACCCCTGGCATCTACGAGGCGTTGTTACACCGCGTAAGCGCCGCCAGGTAGAGGCCAAATATGATTGCTCGCTAAATCTCCTCAGACTCCTCAGGGAATCCGTCTCCATCTTCCTCATCGTCTCTATCAGAGTAGCGACGTTCTTCCATCTCTTGGTCTGTTTTACAGTCGATACAAAGCTGCGCGACAGGTCGAGCCATGAGGCGGGCAACCGCAATGTCCTCTCCGCACACTTCGCACTCACCGTACGTTCCGTCCTCGACCTTTTTGAGTGCGCCGTCAATCTTCTTTAAATGATTGACTTCGCGCTTCCCGATCTTTTGAAGAGCATTCTGATTAATCTCGAGCGATGCGATATCAACCGAATCACCGGACGCTGTATCGAGGTCGGCGACGGAAGAGTCAGATATCTCTTCAAGGTGCCGAGTAATGCGCTTTTTTTCCTCTTCGAGGATCGCTTTTAGAGTATCAATATCTTTCTTTTTCATGGCACTTCCCCTCTTAAACTGCCGACTTTAAACGCTCTGCATGAACATAATCCGAACATCATTGAAGTCAGCAGAAGACCCATCAGGTACCGGGCGAACGCCGCGATACCCTATTTTTGAGCAGCCCGTGAACATAAACGACTGGTGACTTACCGACAAGGCTCCATTTGAGGAATTGGCTCACTTTGTGGGTATCGGCGAAGGGTAAAGAGAGATTTTTTGCCCTTACTGACTTTTCCGTTGATCTTTCAGGAGCCGTGGTGCTCCCCGAAAACGTCCCGGAGGGCATCTGAAATCTCGCCTAAAGTTGAGGACGCTCGGACACACTCGACTATCGCCTCCATCAAATCTCCCCCTCCGGCTGCGCGCGCCGAGAGGCTCTGCAGAGAGGCCTTGCACGCCGCTGAATCTCGTGCGCCTCTATAGGCTGTTACAGCCGCCTTTCGCTGCTGCTCTACACCTTGATTGATCTTTAACATCGGAGGCGGATCCTCTGCGGCCTCCTCATACCTATTTACGCCAACCACGGTCGCCTCCCCACTCTCAATGGCGGTCTGCGCCGCATAGGCCGAAGCCTCGATCTCTGCTTGCGGAAAACCAATCTCTATCGCCGCCAACATCCCCCCAAGAGAATCGATCTTCGCCATGCGCGCGCTCGCCTCAGTATCGATCCAGTTTGTCCAAGCCTCTACGAGATAGCTTCCCCCGAGTGGATCTGCGGCTGCAGCAACCCCTGATTCCACTGCGATAATCTGCTGTGTCCTGAGCGCAAGCCGCGCACTCGCCTCGGTTGGTAGTCCGAGGGCCTCATCAAAGCTGTTAGTATGCAGCGACTGAGTACCACCCATAACGGCTGCCAACCCCTGCAACGTTGTCCGCACCACGTTATTAAGCGGTTGCTGGGCGGTGAGAGAGCTTCCTGCTGTTTGCGTGTGAAAGCGTAGCATCATTGAGCGCTCATCTTTTGCATGGAACCGCTCTTTCATAATACGCGCCCACATCCTGCGCGCCGCACGAAACTTCGCTACTTCTTCGAGGAAGTTGTTGTGGCAGTTAAAAAAGAAGGCGAGCCGCGGCGCAAAATCATCCACCGCTAAACCTCGCGCCAGCGCAGCCTCAACGTAAGCGATACCATCCGCCAAAGTGAAGGCGACCTCTTCTACTGCAGTGCTCCCTGCTTCGCGAATGTGGTACCCGGAGATGCTAATTGTGTTCCACGCTGGAGCGTTCTTGGCACAAAACGAGAAAATATCCGTAACGAGCCTCATCGCCGGTCGCGGCGGATAGATGTAGGTCCCCCGAGCAATATATTCCTTAAGCACGTCGTTCTGAATGGTTCCCCTCAACTTCGCCCAGGGAACGCCACGTCTTTCGGCAAGTACCAACAGAAACGCAAGAAGGATTCCTGCTGTGGCGTTGATAGTCATTGATATCGAAACGTCCTCTAGTGGGATCTGGTGGAAGAGCTGCTCCATATCATCGATGGTTGCTATCGAAACCCCCACGCGCCCTACTTCGCCTCGAGCAAGTTTGTGATCCGGATCTCGGCCCATCTGAGTCGGAAGGTCAAAAGCTACACTCAACCCGGTCGTGCCCTGCTGAAGAAGGAATCGGTACCGCTCGTTAGCATCCTCGGCGCTACCAAAGCCGGCATACTGGCGCATCGTCCACAACTTTCCGCGGTACATGCTCTTATGAATTCCTCGGGTGTAGGGGTAAACACCCGGCATCTCGTTAGAGGCGGTAATCACGGGACCATCGGAGGGCCCATCGGAGGGCCCATCGGAGGGCCCATAGACCTCTTTCACCGGCAGACCGGAAGAGGTGTTGTAGCTGCGTTTGTCAGCGGTCATATTACTCCGAAGGGAAAATGAGGGTCTGCTTAAGCTGCGAAGCGACGGCGCTCACCCACTCGCGTTGACGAGCGGGCCCAACTACGTTGAGCGAAAGAAGTTTATCATCAAACGGAAGAGAGATCGCCGCAGTTATCAACCGCCCGCGGCTCGAATCACTCTCAAATTCATGGAACAGTACCGGCCTTTTCCCTTCCTTCTCAATCTTGCGTGAAATCCACGTGAGCCCCGGCACTGAAATTTCATACGCGCTCTCTAATCCCTTTTTGAATTTCTTTGCAGTATCCGACTTCAACTCTGCCTCGCCAAACCTCACGGCTACAACCGAATCACTCGACGAGTCACTCCAAGCAACATCCGGGAAAGGTGGATTCTTCCACCGTTCCTTGATCATCGAGGGCGACAGGACGGAAAACGAATCCGGAATACGAAAAACAACTCGCCCTCCGGCCATCGAAACAGCTTCGGGATCCCCGCCTTCGCCGCAGGCAGGTGGCGCGATAAAGGTGACTCTCCTCATTACCGGGATAGGGCCGGCGGATCCCTGTTCGTCTGTTCCTGAAGTCGAATAGGTCATAGTTAGCGCGATAGCCCTTGCGACAGAGAGAGTTGGTAAAGGAAGCTCCTGCAGACGCTCCAGGTCTCTAGCAGCTTCGTCTGCAGCGAAAGCACTCGACTCGGCTGCTACGCCAGGATTCATACCAGACGGATTTGCCTGAGCCTGAAGAAAAGCGAGAAGATCCTCCCACTTTGTGGGCCACCCCCGATAGGTGCAGTAAAAATCACTGACGACCCTGAAGAGGGCACCTTCTGCTGCCGCGGGCCCAGTAGGTGTTGATGGAGCCTGTACTCGGCACCCAAGCAATGAGGCCACGGCAACTACGATGAAAGCGCCCGTCTCTATTCTTCGTACACTTGAACGCATGATCCAACTCCCTCTTCCCTTCGCCCTTTACGGTAAACTCTAATCGCAAGTGGAACCATCCCTCGTTTGCATTATCACCACCCGTATCCTCTGGTCACAACGACTCCGAAAAAATCCACCTTCCGCTGGACGGCATTCATGGTAGTCTCTCGGCGCTGTGGTGATTTGCAAAAGTCCGTGCCAGTGAAACTGGTGATGCTTTTGCCGTAAATCACCATAGGTTATTGTTTTGATTCGCATCCGCGAATCGATAGCGTTTTCCAAAAAGCCGGGATTTCGCTATGGACATCTGGAAAACGATATATGCACGAGAACGACACACTGGCAGAACGGAACACTTTAGCGGAGCTCGGCGGCGGGGCCGACCGAATCGCTAAGCAGCATCAAAGTGGCAAACTCACCGCCCGAGAGCGAATTACTCTTCTGCTTGATGACGGCTCTTTTTCAGAGTTCGATAAGTTCGTCACCCACCGTTCTGCGAATTTCGGGCTGGCAGAGAAACGGTACCTTGGAGACGGCGTTG
>JAYVGZ010000267.1:0-6051 GCA_043771805.1 Pseudomonadota bacterium | reverse complement strand
ACGACTAATTGCTAGCGCTCCGCCAGCGAAGGCGCCGGTCGAGAGGAGAAGATCCCTACGTGACACTGGGAATTTAGAACTCATAACGTACCCCCTAATGATGGTGAGCGTGATTGGGTTGAGATGTTGGCACTACCGACGCCGTGCCGAGCTCGACTAACGGGGACGGTGCTAACGGCACACCACTTATTCTTCCGCCGACTGCTAACTCTAGATGCGTGCGTGCAATCCAGTACTCTCTTACTGCTTCGATAAAACCCTCGGCCGCCTGTATCTGTGCACGCTTCGCCTGCAGAAGCTGAAACACACTCATGAACATTCCATTATATTGAAGCTGCGTCTGGTCGAGCATCTGTGCCTGAAGAGGGAGCACCACCCTTTGGTAGTATTCGGCTCGCTTCCTCCATACGCGCATAGTACTGAAGGCGGCCCGAACCTCCGAGCGAACCTCTACTGCATGCTGCATGAAGTGTGCGGCTTGCCGCCTAAACTCTGCATACGCTTTTGCTCGTTGAGGTTGACCCTGATTGAAGATCGGAATACTAAATTCAAAGCTCGGCCCTCGACTGGTGAATCCATCAGGTTCTCTCTCCGAATGGAGACCCAGGGTGGCATCCGTTAAAATTGCCCCATACCCGGATAAGTTGATACTATTCCCAAGCGCGTCGAGCTCATTTCTTTCGCTCTGCAAATCGAGACGTTCAGTGACTGCGAGCCGCTCTAACCCTGTACCTTCTGGATCCTGCAACGAGAGGTCTGGTAGCCGGTCAGAAGTTTTCCAGGCTGTGCGCTGACCCCATAGACCCAGGAGCACATTTAAACGCTCACGCCTCTGGGTTACCTCGTTTTCAACGAGCGCAAGTTCTAAGCGGGCTTCATTGGCTAGGTTCTGCTCGTTCTGAGACTCAAGAGCGCGTAAATTACCAGCAGCAAATAATTTTCCCGCTGCAAGTGCTGAGGCATCCAGGGCCTTGCTCACCGCCCTGCGCATTTCGAGCATCTGAAGCGTCGCTTGAAGCTCATAAAATGCCTCTTTTGTTTCCGCTGCATGCTCGACGATTGCGCCTGCAACTTTCAGTTTTGCCGACTGGAGCGCATTCTCTGCTACCTTGGTCCTTAGCGGAATAAAGAACAGGTCAATGAAATTTTGTGCGATATCGAGCTCCAGGGCCTGCCCTGAGAACCGGCGCTCTACCATAAAGGTCGGATTCTGAAGTAGTCCTGCCTGCACGAGATCTGCTTGAGCGATGCCGACCTCCTCATAGACCGCCTGCACCGCTGGGCTGTTTAAAAGAGCGATCTGAACTGCGTCAGATACCGTGAGGGTCTGACTAAGCAGTTTCGTTACTGCTGCGTTGATCTCTTCGCTCGCCTTCTCATCCCCGTTCCACAGAAGTGTTGCGTCGAGGCGGGATGAGGTAAGAGCTGCGACGTCGTCTAATCCCTTTCCGGGCTCAACGTACGAGCATCCCAGGACGAGAACAGATAGAACGAAAAAGAAGAAATTACTGAGGTGCATGGTGAGGTTCTACCTTAGCCGGGCCATGTGCATGGCGTGACCGGCTATTTTTGTGCTCCTGAGCCGAGATGTTCAGCGCGGGCTCGGTTGTGTTGTCGAGGGTCTGAGCAGGAAGATAAAGGGGTGCTTCGTCCGCCTGGGGGCTAGCGGGATGTGAAGGTAAAAGAACAAGAGGGGCGTAGGGAGCACATCCTGAGAAAAGCGATAGGGCTATGAGTAGTCGGTGTCTCAAATGAATGTCCTTCTGTTGCTAGGGGAATGGCCCTTTGATGGTAGGCGTGAAGCCTCCTTAGGGCAAGTCGTAGGTTCCTCCTCAAGGCAGGCCATAACGAACCAGCTCTCGACGTTTTGTGTTGTCGATCGCCTTTCGCCAACAGGCGATGACGTATTAGGGGAGTAACCCAGTAAAAACAATAACACTCATCAGAAGCATAACGGCCGCTGGTACACTCCTTACTAACGGATCTCCGACTTTCGCGTGCATCGCAACAGCTCCCATCATAAGCACAACGATTATCATCGCTGATAATAGACCGAGCGGTGCGTACCAGAGGCCGGCAAGAAGAAGGAGAGCGCAGCTGATCTTCAAAAAAACAACCAAATAACAGAATCGCTCTGAGAGGCCATATACCGCAAATTCTTCTTTAATGTTTTTGGCGTCACCACCTCTGAACCCGGTCGCCCGATTAGGCCGCAAACACCATACGTTGAGGAGGCCGAGTGCGATGATGATCTGTAAGACAATTACGATAGTGTGTGGCATTAGGGCACCCGATCCTTAACAAAAAAATAGTTGGTCGAAAAATATAGTAGAGGGAACGGTAAACCGGTACACGTACCAAGAGGATCGCTTTACTACAGCACTAAATAGCGTCGAAGTGGAAGAGCAGTTATCCCCAAGTAGAAAAATCACTTTTAACCTTCCGACATGCGTAACATAGAAGTAGCAGCACAGTTAGTCTCAATAGTTGCTTTCTTAGTCTATGGGGTAGGGTGCTTCTACTCTAAAGCGTTGGTTGTAGAGTTTGAGCGATATCGTCTACCAGGGCTGAGGCGCGTTACAGGAGCGCTCCAAGTTGCAGGGGCACTAGGGCTGATAGTCGGTTTTTTCTACGAGCCGCTGCGAATTCTTTGTGGCTTTTGCTTGGCGCTTATGATGGTTGTGGCGTTGCTGGTGCGGGCCAAGATAGGAGACCCGTTGCTGTTATGGCTGCCGGCTCTCTCGCTTCTTATTGTTAATCTCTTTATTGCTACCTCTTTTTGGATAAAATAGCCGCGGAGCTTGACCGCTTCGCTCGCTAAGCTTCACTCTCCGCGACCCTAGCCCCCTTTAGGTAGCTCACTCCACTCCTCGCAACCCGCTCTGCCCAGTTGAGAGATCTCTTTCAGAGTGACCCCCGCCGAAGCAATTGAGCCCGCTCCACTTTTAGTCTCGCCGTTTTGAGTGAGAATTAGAAGGGGAATTTCGCAGAAGAGAGGGCCCTCATGGCCCTCTCTTTTTGGCGAGTTGTGGCCGCATTATCAGGTTATCGAAGTAGTCGAGCGGAAAAACTTGTGCGCTCAAGAAGTAAGCGGTAGAGATTAGACTTAACCCTCCGCAATTACACGGCAACAATTATGATTCGACACCTCGCTCTCTCGCTGCTCATATGCGCCCTTTTTGGCTGCAGCACCAGACAGCTCTCTCACACGCCAGACCCAGCGTTTAATTTTGGAGGAGCGAAGACCTATCAGATTACCCCCGACGGAAGTGGGAAGGAGAGTGTCGCGATCCAATCAGATTTACGAAAGCGAATAGCGAAAGTTATCGATGATAGGATGCAGACGATTGGTACATTGAAGGCGTTCCCCCACACTCCAGACCTAGCAATATCATACAGAATCGAAGTAGCATCGGATCCCCGGCTTACTCCGGCCGAGATGAGGCAGAAAGAGGGATTCGCAGGAAGTCACTTTCCAGAAGCTGCCCCTCGAGCACGGGATTTTCAAGTCTTATCGTTTGTAATCGAGATTGTATCCCCAGCCCTCAACAGGCAGGTCTGGATCGGTCGGGTTACTGGTATCAGACACGAGACGGGTAAATCAGGGGTGGAGGTGCTTGATGCTGCAGAGGAGATTATGAAGCAGTTTCCGCGGTAGTTCATTATGTGGGTAGTTCCGCTAAGTAGCGCGCGAAATCGTCGTGCTTACGACCCCTGAACTGCGATAGCCTTGCGAGCCTCACGCAAGAACGTCTCTGGCTCAATCAGCGACGAAAAGGTCGCCTGCTTCTCTTGTCTACCGTAGACCACAACAAATGGGATACCGACCACTCCGTGAAGCGCAAGCTCGGAGGATATCTCTGGGTCCTGCTTCGTCCAATCAGCCTTCATAAACACCAAGCCGTCTCGCACGAGCGGGTCAACAATGTCTGGTGCCGCAAATACTCTCCGCTCGTTTACTTGACATACGACACACCACGCGGCCGTGAAATCAACAACCACAGGAACTCCGGTCGCTCGGAGGGTGGACAATCGCTCAGAAGAAAATTTCTCCCAAACCAGAGAGCTTGAACTCGCTGTAGCAATGCTCGAATCTGCCACGTACCCACTCCACGGTGTGCCGACAAGCACTGCTCCGATGCAGGCGACGAGCGCACCGAGTGTTACTAGTCTCTGTCTGAGCCTCGAACTGGATGGGTTACTAAGCCGCCCAAGTCCCCAACAAGCAAGACCGACGATGAAGAGCGACACCACAACTCTACTGATACCGTTTACACCGATCTGAAACTCTAAGATCCAGATGAGCCAGAGAACTGTCAACGAGAGGGGAATCGCTAACGCCTGTTTGAAGAGATTCATCCAGGCGCCTGGTCTTGGAAGGAAGCACCTCCAGGCCGGATACCAACACAGTACCATATAGGGTAGGGCGAGCCCGGCTCCGAGGGAAGAGAACACAAGAAGAGTCATGAGATTTGACATTGAGAGCGCTGCGGCAATTGCAGATCCCATGAAGGGTCCGGTGCAGGGTGTAGCGAGGGCCGTCGCTAAGACGCCTGATAGGAATGCGCCTGTGGCACCGTCTGCTACCTTGATTGATCCCGCGCGCTTCTGAATTCCGTGCCCGTAGTCAAAAAGGCCCAGCATATTCAGGGAAAGAACAAAAACGATGAGCATCAGTGAAAACACAAACCCGGGGTGCTGAAATTGAAAACCCCACCCTACGGTTGAACCAAACGAGCGCATGGAATTAAGAAGAATTGCCAAAGTCCAAAAGGAGGTTAGAACGCCCGCACCGTACGCGAGAGCGTGGATACGCATACCACGGGAATCGTGCGTCATAGTCAGTCCCATAATCTTCAGTGAGAGGACAGGGAACACACACGGCATAACATTGAGAATGATTCCGCCGAGAAATGCACCCCAGACAATAAGAAGAAACTCTACGCTGAGGGCAGAGACGACCGAGGTTGTCGCAGGTGGCGCACCGTTTGAGAGCTTAGTGAGCGAGACTCGCGTCATGGACTGTAACGGCACATCCTGCAAAAGTGTGACCTCACCTGGGATGCACTCATCTTTGCACGCGAGCCACGATACTCGAGCCTCAATGTGTGCTAGAGGGGGCGAAGTTTTTGAGGTTGCCTTCAGTGTAGACCATACCGTTGCTTCGCCGGAGTACCCGGAGCTTGAGATCCCTTGATAGTCGAACGCCTCTTCCGTGGGCCACTCGGGGTCAACGAGGACCACGGGCTCGTTACTTGACCAATCGATGGTGGTCGGTAATCCAATATCACCCGGGGAGCGTGAGTAGATATGCCACCCATCTGCAATCTTAAAATGAACTCCGATCTTAGCGGAGTTACCCTCGGATGCTTCCTCTAGCAGAAGGGTTGGAGCAATAGGCGAAGAATCAAGACGGTGATCTTTCGGCAAGGCAAAGGAGGATGTGACAAAGGAAGAGAGTAAAAGAGTCAAGAAAACTCCACGAAAAATCATCCTACTACCCCACCATAACTTCAACGGGTTTCTGCCGGATTGTCTGCGCCGTGACACCAGGTTGTGTCATCACACCTGGCCATCCTTTTGCTACGTACTCGTTCTCTCGAATGAAAAGTGACGGCGCTCCACAGTGCTGCAAGCGGTGCTGTCCGGTTTCCCAACCGAGCAACATTCCGATCGTGCTTAATGCCCCGGCAACAAGGCACGATTCTGCTAGGACGGAAACAGAGTGCACTCCCTCAACTGGGTATCCCGTCAATGGATTCAGAATGTGGCAGTACCGAATCCCGTCAACAATCTTGAACCGCTCATAGTCACCACTGGTAGCAAGCGCCCCTCGGTACAATCCGACTACATCGAAGGTAGTTTTCTCTCGAGGGTGAGCGATCCCAACCTGCCAGGGAGTGCCGTCTGCTTTTGGGCCAACAGCGGCAACATCTCCAGCGAAGTTAATAAGTGCGTGCTCAATGCCAGAGGCTCGCAAAATGTCGCAGGCTCTATCGACAGCGTACTCCTTCGCGAGGCCACCAAAATCAAGTGCCATTCCTTCTGTCG
>JAYVGZ010000266.1:0-10029 GCA_043771805.1 Pseudomonadota bacterium | reverse complement strand
CACCACCCTCCAACGAGAGGCCTTCCGAGTAGTACTGAGCAGCCAATCGACAACTGAAGACGGGCATGAGAAAATAGCGAACTTGTCGAAGGGAAGTTTCCTCTATTCTAAAATCTCAACCGATGACCTTCAGAGCGTGAGACAGCTAGAAAGTATCGGTCTACGCATTGTAGAGACGGCACTGACATTTGAGTTGCAAGAGCCCAATATCATGAATGAAAAGTGTGGAAATTTTTTTTCACGCCATGCTACGGCCGCAGATCAGCGAGCAGTAGCAGCGCTGGCGGAGGAGTCATTTACAAATTCTCGCTTTCATAAGGATCCAGAAATCAAATCGTATGCGGATCAGATAAAGAGAGAATGGGCTGAGAATTATTTTCTTGGGAAAAGGGGTGACCAGCTGGTGCTCGCTGAGTCGAAAGGGAAAATTGTGGGCTTCTTGCAACTTCTTGTACCAGACGCCTCCCTTTTAGTTATCGACCTGATAGCGGTATCACATGAAGTGCGCGGTCAAGGGCTTGCCAAGGCCATGATCGCCTTTGCATGTAATTGCGGTAGTCGATACGAAAAAGTGCGGGTCGGTACCCAGGCACATAATATTCCCTCGGTGCGCCTTTACGAAGGCCTCGGATTTCGACTGGTCGACTCGGCCTTTGTGCTGCACTACCATCATAAGACTTAGCCGCGCGGAGCGAAGCGTTCTTCGCTGTGTGATGCTTCGGGACTACCACTCTACGTTGAATTCCCTAAACCATGCTTCAAGGTTGACGAGTTGCCAAAGAAACATCATGTGGTTAGCACGCGGTATGTTTGAGGAAACAATTTCCTCGTGCTCCCGGATGATGGACTGCAGGGCAGGGTGGTCATACAGCGCAGCCAAACGGAAGTCAGAGGAATTCACGAGCTCTTTCACCTGATTCAACCCAGCGGATGAAAACCAGAGATGAGCTGGGGCATTCCACCCTGTTTTTGCAACACGAGTCCGAGTCGATTCGGTGAGGACTCCTTTCATCGCCTGCCGAAGAAGATATTTCGTCACACCAGAGCGAATTTTCAGCTGAGCCGGAATTCGAAACATATATTCTACGACATCGACATCCAAAAATGGATTTACATGTGTTATCCCGTATGCCGCGCCGTGTCGATCTTGGGCACGTAGACAACACGGGGTGGTCTCAAAAAAAAGGTCCTGATAGGCTCGGTTGTTCAGGTACGAGTCGAAGGGGTGGGCCATCAGAGGAAGATAGGAGCCGAGGTCGAAGCCGGCTCCACCGTAAGCGAACAGATAGCGGTTTTGTCTCTCCAGGTCGGGAATGCAGCGACCCCGTATTTCGCTATCAGTCACTCGAGCTAGCGTATCGAAGGCAACTGATCGATTTTTTTTATATACGGGATGATCGTGGTGCTGTGCCCACGCCGTGATCTCGTTCTCAAGTAACTCGGTTTCATTGGATGCTCGCAGGTCAGCAAAGAAAGGAAAAAAATGTTCATACTCACCAGCATTCAACTCGTCACCCCCGAGCCCACCGAAGAGAACTTCCACCTGAAGAACTGAAGATTTCCTGATGAGCTCGTGATGCGATAACCAGGTTGCGGTTGCCACTGACTCGCCGTGAAGAGCCACCATCTTCCGAACGACATCGAAGACGTCGGGGGAATCAACGGGAATTCTATGCCACTCCTCGACAGCGTCCTCTAAAATTGAAGCGATATCAGCAGATTCATCATAAGTCTTATCGCTATAAACACAGGAATATGCCTCTTGGCGACCGCCCAGAATCTTTACGGCCGATGCAAGCACCGAGGATGAGTCCATTCCTCCCGAGAGAGTAAATCCACGTTTTCCTGGTGCGGATAATCTTCGGCGAACGGCGGTCAGGATGTGTTGTTGATACTGCTCGCTCAAATCCTGCTCACTACCTAGAAGCCAATCCTTATTGACGAGGTCCCAATAGCGCTGGACCGAAGTTTTATCGATGGATAGGGTCACTACGCTCGCAATCGGAACTTGGGCGATATCCTTAAAAGGACTTTCGCCAGGTTCGTTGTCGAACGTGCGGTAGTGTGAGCATGCAACTAGCGCGCCGTGTCGACGGTTGCACCGTCGGGAACACCCTGGAAAGTACAAGAGTGCTGCGGGATGAGAGCTGAAAGCAACAAAACCATCTCCTCTATAATAGTACATCGGGCGCGACCCCACATGATCACGAAACAGATGTAACGTGGTGTTTGAAAGATCGAAGAGAGCACCGGCAAAGTCACCTCTAAGCGAAGAGAGCTCGGCGGAAAGTGCTCTATTGGAGTTAGTCAAATGTTGGGCTACGTTCGCTGCTAGGTTCTTTTCTTCAGAAAATACTGGTCCAGCATCGACTACGGCCACTTTCCTTGGCGCATTTTCGAAATCGCTTTCTGTGTGGCACAAGGAGACGAAGGCAGCCTTGCTCGATCGAACAAGCGACCTCGTTACTTGCCCGACCATTATGCCGCTGAGCCAAGTGGCAGCTTTGTTCAGTGAGTCTTCAATGTCGAGCGTCGCCGTGTCTGCCGAGAGAAGTACATATCCAATAAGACGGGCCATTGCCTTTATGACCTCCTTGCGGAAAAAAATTTCCAGTAGTGCGGAAAGTCAATCACTTGCTCCACGCGGCCTCGAGTGCGTTGATCTTCTATGACGTCGACAGTGAAGCCGTTTGCCTCGATGAAGGCGGTAAATTCTCGCAAGGGATAAGTATTGACGTGTACTCGGAGGTTTACATCCGAGTTAAGGTACTTGTCATGCACATAGCCATAGCCAGCGTTTGTCTCATCAACTGATTCTCTTAGAACGATTGACTTCTGTGCGACATGAAGCAGGCGTTCGAGCGGCCTGTGAAAGTTATCAATATTGGAGAGCACGTTGAGGCAGACTACGTGATCAACACTACCGGCCAAATCCTCAATCTTCAGAACGCGCAGCTTGCTTGGGGCGAGGCCAAAAGAGGGCAGAATTGACCTTCCCACCTCGATCAGGGTCGGGGATGCATCTATGCCGGTGTAGTCAAGATGTAGTCCTCGCTGAGCGAGGGAATGGTAGAAGTATCCGCTTCCGCAGCCCACGTCCAAAATGCTCTCGCCCGGTTTTGCAATTTTAGCGATCAACTCAGCGGCTTGCGCGGCGCAATCCATTTCGGGCTCTTCGCGTCTGCAGCGGCGACTGTACAAGTCTCGCACGATGTCGCTGTGTTCCCAGATACAGAATTGTAGATATCCGTCCTCGGTAATCATCGAGTAGCAATCGCAAGAAAAGCTGATGCCATAAAGTATCCCCGCCAATCTTTTCCCTGTTCCATGGAAAGACTCTCTTCCATAAAATCATCCCCTAGAAGGTCACGAAATTGGGGTGGGACACAGTGGTAATGGTAGAATAGAAAATCAACTTCAGAAAAACCGATCGCACGAAGTTGTTCAGCCACCACCAGGGGGTTGTGCAGCCGGGAAAGCACTTCGTCATACCCAGGCTCCCCCCTTGCGCCCTTGCGGATTGGAGGTAAGTCCATTCGTAGGGCACCTCGCATCTCCTTTTTAACGCGGTTCATGGCCTTAGCGAGTCGAGGCGAACGTTTGCTGGAAGACGCCACCTTGATTAATTGGTCGCACAGGAACTCGTGTGTGTACCGATTAAGGGTAAACAGCGAAAACAATTGATTTCGCGCTTCTACGACTGCTACCCCTCCTGGCTCCAGCGATTTATAGAGGTTTTTGAAAACTCGCACGTCATCTGCTTCGGAGATATGCGGCAAGACCCCGATACAAAGAATCATGGGATAGGGAAAAAATAACTTCGAACGCGCTGATACGAAGGAACGAGCCTGCAGTACACTACCTTTCCAGATTCTACGGGCGTCATCTTCTTGATCTCGGAAAACCACCTTGGCTTCTGCAATCATTTCAGGCGTGAGGTCGAAGCCAAAGCGCTCAGGCACGACTTCGTTGAGACCTCTCAACATAGAGGCCGGCCCACATCCTGCATCCAGCAGAGCCAGTGGTTTATGCTTCTCAACTACCTGCCGAACAAGATCTAGATGCACCGGAGGGTATTTAGCGGCAGCACCGTAGTATTCCTCGTAGTAACTCGTACCCCAGGTTGAATAACATTCTGCGATCCTCTGCTCGATGTCGTGGCGTTTCATAAAAATTGGTCATCTCTAAACTTCTATAATCAACGCGTACCGCGATATGTGATCAAGGATTAACCTTCCGTCTAGCAGCAAGCCACATGTGGCTAGAAAGGCCGTGCTCTGCCAAAAAGCACTGAAAGGGCCACCCGAGTCGATCCCACTCCTCAATGAGTATACGATTCAGAAGGGGCTGCTCTCGTATATTATACTCGCCACTCTGAATTGCTGATCTTACGAACTCCGAATCGAGGCGCCCAGGAGTCCGGGCCTCAAGTACCTCCAAGCCGTGTTTGGTCAATAACATCGATAAGCTCCCGGGATTGAAAAGATTGACATGCTCAGGGTCGACAGCAAGAGACTTGGCGCCAAGAGTAGCAATGTCAAATCCCAAACCATTCGGACAGGAAATAACGAGCAGTCCGCCCGGAACCAATATTCTGCAGCACTGCTCGACAAATTCTTGTGGCGCAAATAAGTGCTCAATCACTTCAAATGCTACGACTACATTTGCCTTTACTCCTGCGGAAGGTAGCTCCTCTACTCGGTGCTCTAAGACCTCCAGTCCTTGGGTGCGACAAGCATGCGCCATTTCAGGGGTCGGTTCGACTACAACCACTCGACCGAATCGACCCGAATCTTTTGCAAGTTTAGCAAATGTGCCAAAGCCGGGTCCGATCTCTAAAAGTGATTCCGTTTCAATGGAAAAACGATCGCAGTAATACACGATTCGGTCTAGCCACGGTGAATTGATTTTGGACCGCCTGCTCTCCTGGGAGGCGGGGAAGATATGATCGGCCCAATACTTATAGTTTTCAGAGCTAGAATAGTAGTCAGCCATAACCGGCGGTGATGGACGCGGGCTCATGTAGATTGTTCGACACGAGTCGCACGAGAGGTATTTGAATGAGTGTTTATCGAAGGCTGGTGAATTCTGTTCATGTCCACAAGCAGGACAAGGCACCGATACAAATTCGTTGATCCGTTTTTGAAGCCGCGCCACATCACGGGCGAATGCCTCCTCCTGCCCCTTTAGGAGATCCGGCGGGCAAAGTTCGGTTTCGCTCAACTGCTGGTTGCTTGTATCTGCCATGCATTAATCCCAGATGTTATCTTTCGTCCACTGTCCTTTCTGCCGGTGCCATACCCTTGGGTCTCGGAATGTGTCTGCCACTCTATCAAACTCCTCCTCGCTCATCCCGGTATAGTTGAGCCAGCGAGTAAGATCCCGAGGCTTTACGTGATCCATTTTCCGGACAAGTTCGATTCCGTCATCTCGATTCATTAGACCCGCTCTAATATCCTTACATACGTGATCGGTGCACCGGCCATAGCCGAATTTAATGAACTTAAGGTAATCATGAACGCCATTTTCATGCATATCGTCGAGATTTGACATCGTCCTGTAGGTACGATCGAAGGGCTCGTTACTCGTTTGAAAACCGTATTTCTCAACGACGAGCTTACTGTGTTCATTTGCTTCCCAATACACGAAGTTTCCGAGGTAAATCCCGCGCATGTCGAGTTGGAAGATTGTTTGGTCGCTTGGGTACTGATACATCAGCATGTCCTGTGCTGTTATACCCTCCCGACCTACCATGAAGTTCCACTCGTAGCTACGAGCGAAGTGTTCAAGTCGATCTCTGTAGCTCATTTCGGGGAAATCATTCATCGAGAATTGCCCGCACAGATCAAGGTATCCGTGCTCCCCCCAAATCACGAGCGGAATTCCAAATTGGGCGGCAACCCTGACTGGGAGAGTAGTAATACCAACGTGAGCGTGCCAGTTCATGTCACCCATTATCGTAAAGGCCAACCGATTCAGTTTCTGAAGAAGCTCAACCCCAGGCGAGTAAAAGACATGATCGCAACCAAATGCGTCCTTCATATTGTGAACATTATTCCAACCAGCGGGCGTGTAATTGTTGCCATTGTAGGTCACTAAGAGTGGGCGTAGCCCAAATTCCTTGCAAATAACGTGGGCTTGATAGTAGCTGTCCTTTCCGCCGCTTACCGGGATCACGCAGTCGTAGCGTGATTCGTCCCTTGACCTATACTTTTCGAAAATCCCCTCCAGAAGCCCCCGTCTTCGAGCCCACTCCTCTGGCTGTATCGTCATCTTTACGTTCGCCATTTGGCATCCGGTGCATACCCCCTGGGCGTCAAACTCCATTGGGGCAGCGCTTATCGAGGGATAAACGCATTTCGTGCACCATACGACAGAACGAGCGCTCCGGGTGGAGTTGCTTGGAATTTGCCTCGATCTCTCCATCCGTGACTGAATGACACGATCTTCCTGCTCCCTCTCGTAGATTGGATCCCGGGGGAACCAGGTGCTGTTTGGCGCCACCGCTCGCATCGGAATGCCCGCATCGAGGCACTCTTTTTTGGCAAAAGGATAACTAAGCTCGAAAAAATGAAAAATATTTCCGGCTGCGACTGCGTCCGCCCTCCCTTGGGTAATACCCGCCACAAAATCCGAATATCTTCCAACTCCGCCACAAGCCACGACCGGAATGGAAGTTGCAGAGCTTACTAGCGCAACAAGGTCCGTATCGTACCCTAGACCGGATCCGTCCCGATCGATCGAATTGACAAAAATCTCGCCAGCGCCCAGTCTCTGTACTTCAAGCGCCCAATCTACCGGATTTCGGCCGGTACTGACGGTGCCTGAATTGCTGAATACTTCATATCCGCAATCACTTTTGCGGACGTCTATCCCCACCACAATGCACTGGGCACCGAACTTACTTGATGCTTCTGCAATAAACTTTGGATCATTCAGTGCCTTTGTGTTGATGATACACTTGTCCGCACCGGCAGAGAGCCTAAGTCGAATGTCTTCGAGGGTTCGAATCCTCCCTCCAACCGTTAAGGGCATAAAACACGAGGGAGAAATAATTTTTAGCAGTTCGAGCATGCTCGCATCCGTGTATCGGATCTGAAGATCTTCGCGTCGCATATCGTGCCGATCTTCTGTCCCGATATCGATCAATATGAGCTCATCGACGTTCCATTGAGAGAATCTCTGAATAGAACTGATGGGGTTGCCGATAACCTGATGTACCGTGAAAAGCTGACTTCGAACTATCAAGCCGTGTTTCAGGAAAAGACAGGGGATCAGCCGCGGTCTGATCATAGCGGCTCCTCAATGCACTGTAATGATTTGACGTGACGAACGAAGGCGCGAAGAACCGACAATCCTGGATCTTGACTCTTTTCTGGATGGAACTGAACGCCAAATATATTGCCCTTCTCGATTGCAGCGCACAGGGGGGAGTCGAAGTCCACGGTCGCCGTAATACATGAATTCTCCTCACATTCTAGGTGGTAGCTGTGAGCGAAGTAAAAAGATTGAGGAATGCCGTAGTTTTTGAAAAGAATGCTTTCTGCGGATCCTGATTGGACATCGCACCAACCCATATTCGGAATACGCATACCTGGAGATGGTAGAATCCTCCTAACGCTTCCAGGAACAATACCCAAGCCTTTATGGTTTCCGTATTCCTCACTTTCGTCGGCTAATAGCTGCATTCCGAGACAGATGCCGAGAATTGGCAATTTTCGGTTGAGAATAAGGTCTCGAAGAGGCTCAATGAGACCCTTTTCTCGCAACCCGCGCATTCCATCCGCAAAAGCCCCCACGCCAGGCAGGATTACGGCCGAGGTCGACTCTAACTGAGGCGGTGAATCTACAAGTTCAAGTGTAGCTCCCGCCATGATAAAGGCATTGTAAACTGAACGAAGATTCCCTAGACCCATGTCGATCATTGCTATCATCGATCTATTGTCTCTGTCCTTACTGTTGATGCAGCTCGTCGTTCCACCTCGACAGGAGAGAAAACTATCAAACCCTTTTCTTCAAATCGTCGGAGGTACTTAAGAAGATCCTCAAACGGAAGGGAGTGTCTCTCTGCTATATCAAGAACTGAGATGGAGCCATCAAAATACCTTAGTAGGCAGTCAGTAAGATAGCCCCATTTCTCGGAATCAACTCCCAAGTTTTTCGATACCGCGGGATCCGGTCGTTCGAAATAAAGATCGTACTCAGGGTTCGATAGGCATATGATTCCGTCGAATTGGCGGTACATCAATCGATCATCTTCAAAGATATTCACAACATGCTGTAAGACTTCGTAGGCCTCTTCGACGTTTTCCATGTCGAGGCTCTCAACGTTATCAAAATCACTATGGTACTCAGGGTAGGGCTCCCATAACGAATGCGCTCGTGTGAGCTCGACGAATGGCACCTCGTATCCGGGGGCCTCCCACACAGTCTCGTCATTGCCAGCTCCCCGTCGCCACGCGACTTGAATGTGGTTTTTGGTATAGTGCCGCAGAGCGTGGCCTACCACTCTATCAATTGCTTGGTTACCAAGAAAAGTCGAAGCAGCTTTTAGCGACGACTTTGTACCCGTCATCTCCGTATAGATTCCGCCTACCATCTGATTTATGTCGGACTTTGGACGATTTTGCAGGTAAAATACGGTTCCCAAATGTTCCGGCCCCAAGATCAACTTGTAGGTATATCGAGTTTTTCGACCACTTAACCACTGAAACAGCCGAACTAAAGTTGCAACTCCGACTAATGCATCATTTGCTTGGTGCGGATGGCAGGTGTGTGCGTTGAAAACGATTGTTTTAGGGAGCGTCCCCTCGTGTGTGTACTCACCGACGATCATCTCCCCAGCTTCCAAGTTCGTCTCAAGTTCTATGTCGAACTCAGCGTCTTTACTAAACGTACTCCAGGTTGCGGTTGGTATGCAGAATGCCCAGTCTGCCTGCCACGGGCGATACTGCCACATGCAGTGGAAGACATGCGCGGCAGGAATCTTTTTGTGCGAGACTACGTGCGATTGTAGTTCTTGGTAGCTGACTCTCCCGCTGAAGGATCGTGAATACATTGCGACGCCTAGTGTATGAGACTTGCCGTCAAAGACCACCTCCCCGTTGACTAGTATTTTCGCACGTTTCACCGTCCATTTTTGAGGAATGATCCAGCCATTGTGAACAGCCCCTGACTGAAATGTGAGCAAAGATATCGGCAATTCCGAGGATAGTCGCTTAAAGAAGAGTTCATTGTCGTCGGCTACTATCATAGTAGCAAACTGCGAAAGCTCTCGGGTAAGCGCCGCAATTTGGTAAGTATCCTTTGACATGCGCTCTCTCAATCTCGGCCGGCTTGGGGGCTAAAAGTCCTGAATTATTGCAGTGATCCATCGGACAGGGAAAGTAACAGTTCTCTTCCGTTTCCATGCCCTGGGTCTTTCTGAAGAAGTTCTCTGAGTGCCGCGCAAGCGTCACTGACGCGACCGAGTCGAACGCACGCGACGGCTTTCCCGTAAAGCACACACGGCATAGTGTTTTTGTACTCCATAGACGCCTCAAAAAGCTCGAGTGCAATCTCTATCCGCCCGGATTCCATCGCCTCGACTGCCAGCTCTAGAATCTCAGTAACTGGGGTTGTCGACCTCTGACGTACACTATTAGCAGAGTTATAAACGTCTTCATCAAGATGAATAAGAACGAGTGGGCGGGGAATCTGGTAAGAGCGCGAGCCGAGCAGCTGTGAGAGTATGAATGATGACTGGGCTTCCTCGCTCGGGAATTGCGTCGCTTCACCTAGAATCTCTCGCAAAAATGAGGAACGAAAAAAGCTCGTTGAGAGAAGACTGAGGGCAAGATTTTGCGACGTGAGTCCAGTAACGGCCTCCGACAGCGAACTAACAGGTCGATATTTCGTAAATATCTCATCATTGATGTAGCCGCCCTTCAGGAGCCATGCTCCAGCAAAGACTGAATCCTTGTTGTTACGTCGTTCTGCGTTGTTCGAGCTACCAGATAAAGTACTTAGGCAAGTACCCAAAAACGACTC
>JAYVGZ010000265.1:0-14368 GCA_043771805.1 Pseudomonadota bacterium | reverse complement strand
TTTCACAGGTTCGGCTATTCATCTCTTCGGGAACAACTTTCCTTCCAACCACGTTAACGCCGGGGACCTCAGGAATAACTCTGAGTAACGGCTTCGGCGCGGCTGTAGAGCGAATCGAGGCCGTGCCTACCCCTTCACTTCCGAGCGTGAGAGCGATTGCAATTGGCGCACCTAATTTTTTGCTTGTGGAATCTACGGTCGGATTAGTCGAGTTTCGCCGAGCAGACACTGGTCAGTTCCTCTACAGCTGCCGCGGAACGCCCGGCACCTCCGAACAGTACGGGTCTGCGCTAGCGAGCATCTCGGATTTGGATGGCGATGGTGTGAGAGATCTCATCGTTGGTGCTCCCGGGGCCGGAACACAGAACGGCCGCGTAGAAGCACTCCTCAGTAGTGGAGGTGTGAGCTGCATCTCCCAATTCACTGTGAGTGGCCCTTTCGCATCGAGATTCGGGAGTGCAATTGCAGAGACCGGAGACCTCAATGGCGACGGAGTAAGCGACCTTATCGTTGGTGCTCCTGGAAGCCCAGAGTTTAGCTCTACGGCAGGGGGTGCTTTCCTGCTCTCTGGGGTAAATGGATCAACACTCTGCTCGTTCACAGGCCTCGGAACAGATAGACTCGGCACCGCGGTTGCAGGGCTCGGCGATGTAAATTACGACGGAAATCTTGACTTTGCGGTAAGCTCCCCCGGTGCCAATTCAAACACGGGCAATGTTCAGATCTTGACATATTCTATCCCAACCCAGTCCTGCAGCATCTTGTACACATTAAATGGAAGTGCAGCAGGCGATCAATTTGGCGTAGCCCTAAGCGGCTCTTCGCGAGGTTCAAATCAGTGTGAGATGACGAATGATCGGTTTCCAGAGTTTATTGTCGGAACTACCGTTGACGGTATAGCGACTCCAGGTAGCGGGACAGTCATTGTATTCTCTGTACCGACGCCGACACCTACCCTGACGCCAACACCAACGCTCACTTTTACTCCGACGAATACTGCTACACCAACGGCGACCCCAACTGTGACTGCAACACCTACCTTAACCTCAACACCGACGCCTACACCGACGTCAACGCCGACGTCAATGCCGACGTCAATGCCGACAGCCACACCAACTTCTACTTCGACGGTGACAGCTACTATTACCGTGACAAATACGGCAACACCGACATCGATCTCTACAGTAACGCCATCTCCAACCTCCACAGTAGCGCCGGTGGCAACAACTCCTGTGACCACACAAGCTGATCCAACCGCAGAACCAACACGCCGTCCGACACGAGCACCCACAGTTCGCCCGACTGCGACTCCTCAAGCCGAAGTACCATCGCGATCTCGTTTAAGTTTTACAATCAACCCTGATGGCACCTTCTCTGCAACGAATATTCTAAACAAGGCACCCGGCAGAAGCTGTCGCGTGGCACTTCTAGCCCGTTATTCGAACAGCGACCTCTCAAATGTAAGTCAATCTATTTACTTCGGGCGCGGAAAGTTTTCTTCGCGGACAACTTCGTTTAAGGCATTCAGTTTGAATGGAACACAAACGGAACCGACTAGTTCTAAGCCGTATATTCTTCATCTCGTAGCCAAGAATACTTGCGGGTCAAAGGTGTTCTACTCGAATGTCTCGAGCCGCTACCTAACGTGTGGCTTAGAGCCAAAGGTTCCGGTGTCTCAGTACGTAACAGCTCTCGGGAACGCGCTCCGGTAGCCAGCTTCCAATTACGGATTACTGAAACCCTGGAATCGATGGTGCGTCTTCGCCTGGATTACAGGTCTGACAATCTGGTCCCCCCGATCCACCGCCACCTCCCCCGGGTTCACTCCCCGAGCCAGGATGACCACGAGTCTCGTTAGCTATTACAACGGCCGCTACGGCAACAGCTCCGACCGCAGCGGCTATCGCTACTATCTCACCGTTTCGTATCCAGAAGCCCGGTCTGTAATTCTTGAGGGCGATCTCATGGTAGTACAGCCCCCCAGTATCAGCGCCCATGAGCCAAACGCCTGGGTCAACGTCCGTGAACTCCGCGACGCCTTCCGGCGAAACGGTCGCTTCGCTGCTGCCATGGGCGCCTACCAGTTTGACGCGCGCGCCCTCTGCAGCTTTCCCCTGTTTATCGACCACCTGCATCAGCACAGCGTACTGCACAGCTACTTCCGTGAGGTGCTGAGCCCTCGTTCGCCCGCTGCAATCGAGGATTCGCAGGCCTTGGGCAACTGAAGAACTTGAAGCTACAGTAAGCAGCGTTGCGGCGGTAAAGAGCAGAGAGAAAATGTTAAAATGACCTGTCATCGTGCAATTCTCAGAAAAGATCGATTGAAAATGAGTACCAAGACAGCCTACAGTGCCGTGAACATCAAGATATAACTTCGGAAACTATGAAGCTCTATCATAAACTTCGGCTCAAGTTACCACTCACTATAGCGATTTGCACCCTTACAACAGGATCAAGTATCAGAGGGGCATCCGCACAGACAAACCTCTTTGTACAAGTCGAGTCAGCAAAACTTCGAGTTGCTCCACAACAATGGGCCAAACCCTTAGCATCACTATCCTTTGGCGATGAAATCACAAAAACAGGAGATGGCCGCGGATGGGTGAAGGGTCTAAATGTAGGTAAGGTAGAGGGCTACGTCCACGAGAGTGCCGTGACACAAACGAAGATTATTCTCAAGCCGATCGGTGCCAGCCTCGCTGAGCTAACGGTCGATGACACAGATGTTTACCTTGCAGGTAAAGGCTTTAACGTGGACACAGAGGCAGCATTGGCGCAGAAGGTTACCGCCCTCAACTATTCAGCTGTGGACAAGATGGTAGTTTCCGCTCGAACAGCTGGAACTGATTTAGAGGCATTTGTTACTGCGGGAGGGCTTACGCGCTAAAGCATGGTTCAACGATTTTGTGTTTGCCTCTTTCTTACCGTATCGCTAGCAGTTGTGGGGTGTGCTCCGAGTGTTGCGCCACCAACAGTAGACGTTACCTTTCAGCCCATGCGTGATTTCGTCAAGGATGAATCACAGGTAGCTCCGCAAGAGGAGAACGTGATTGGCCGTGGTGTAACGGCGAAGCTCTTGGGTGTCTACAGCCCAAGCGACAGCCCCGTTCTTTCTGCCTATATTAATCAGGTTGGAGCTACTGTAGCGGCGGCCTCGCTGCGGCCGGAAACGTTTGCGGGATATTCATTTCTTCCGATCGAGTCCGACGAATTGAATGCGATGGCTGCCCCAGGTGGATACATCCTCATTTCCCGAGGACTTCTCAAGCTTTTGCGCGATGAAGATATGTTAGCGGCAGTATTGGCCCATGAGGTCTCACACGTTGTGCTCCGGCACGGTTTACAGTCAATCAAGCGCGAGCACCTCAATGAATCAACCCCTCTTGACGACTCCGTACCTCTCGGGGCGGCTCTGACGACATGTGCAATTAACTGTAACGACGTATCCCAGCAACTCCTCCTTGCTTTTGAGGGTGCCATAAACGATATAGTTGAAAAACTAACGGTGGCAGGGTACTCACGCGAGCAAGAGTTGCAAGCAGACGCAATGGCAGCAGAGATTCTTGAAAAAGCAGGATACGACCCGACCGCACTAAAGCACGTGCTCGATGCTCTAGCCCAACGAACCTCGAAAGGCGGATGGTTCAGCACGCATCCAAAAGCGAAGGACCGAGCGTCCGCGCTCAGCAAACTGCGAAAGGCAGAACCACAGGTCAACGCAAACTTCCAAGCGCGTAAGAACCGCTTTAGGAAGATGACGAAGAGTGTGTAGCGCTTCTCACTTGTCGGTTAGCCGCCAAACAGCCTGCCAACCGCTCGGAGCAGTTCCTTCTTGCGTAACCTCCTCGGCAATTCGTTCAAGGTAGACCTTCTTTACCTTTGTATTCCCTGGAAGCGCCTCAAAGAGCCTACGAGCATTCGTAAATTCACCTGCTTCGAATTGTTCAACAGCTGCTGCAATCTCCTCACCCACTGACCCTAGTCGGACAAAGGGTGAATACACTGCAAGAGGTTCAGCTCTTCCAACTACACCTATCGTTGCAATGCGAGCGCAAGGGATCCCTCCATGAAGAGCCGCATAGGTGCTGTCTGCAATCAGGATCTCTGTGCCGAATGGCTTATTTGCCCCTTCAAGACGCGATGCAAGGTTCGCCGCGTCTCCGATTATAGTGTAGCTAAACCGCTCTGCGGAACCGAAATTTCCGACGCTGACATAGCCCGTGTTGATCCCAATTCGGAGGCCAACTTCTACGCCGTATTCTTTCGCAAACTGGGGCCGGAGCTGCTCGAGTCGCTCCTGACAATCGATAGAGGCCTGAACGGCACGACGCGCGTGATCGGGGACTGAAAGCGGTGCATTCCAGAATGCAACAATCGCATCTCCAACGTACTTATCAACCGTGCCTCCGCTTCTCAGTAAGATCTGTGTCATTTCACTTAAGAATAGATTCAGAAACTGTCCAAGTCGCGCCGCGTCCATTTTCTCGGACATGGTTGTAAAGCCGGCGATGTCGCAGAAGAATATTGAGAGTTCACGCCTTTGCCCTCCAAGAGCGAGCTGTGATGGATCCGCGATAATTCCGTCGATAACCTCGGGGCTAACGTAATATTTGAATGCCTGCTTTATAAAGCGCACCTGAGCGCCTTCCATCTGGAACTGCGCACCTAGGGACAACAGCAGCGCGACGATGACACAAAACATCGGTACTACAAGAGGCAACCACCATCCGGCGAAAGCCGCCGCGAAGCACACCGTGAGCGTGCCGCCAAGAATGGCGACACCCACCGCTAGTTGCGACGTTATCTTCGTCGTAGCAAGCATTCCAGCCGCTGCGATAGCAGCAAGCAGAATAGCAAAGAGGATTGTTACAAAGATCGGAACTTTCTTGATAAAGGTCCCATGAAGTAGGTTGTCGAGCGCAGTTGCATTGAATTCAACCCCGGGAAACATTGGCGCAAGGGGTGTGGGACGAAGGTCAAGAAGACCAGGGGCATCCATACCAACAAATACGTATGCGTCCTTAAACTCCTCGAGCGAAACGAGTGGCGCCTTCCCCTCTTGAATCAACGCAAAGCTCTCAAGGATAGCGAAGTACGAGAACGTTTTGTAGGTGCGAGACGGTCCAGCAAAACGTAAGGCTAGCTTGCCTTGACTTAAAGCCGAGAGGTCCGGTGTGTTTTGGGGATTCGTCACGGCATAAAGAGCAAACGGCAGATTTAGCAACGGTGCTCCACGAAAAATCGTACCCGGCTCGGTATGACGGAACACGCCATCAGCATCGTTTGGAATGTTCACATTTCCGAACGAGGCCGCTCTCTTCATCAACTGCGGAATAGGCATCGTAAGTGCGCCAGGACTCTCCGGCGCTTCAAGGTGAAATTTCTCGATCAGCGAGGATCTCCGATCAAATTCAGATTGGCGTCCGAGAAAGAGTGTAAGAGCTTCAAGCTCCTCCTGAGATTTCCCGCGGCGCGGGGCCGCCGCCAAGACAACCGGCAGCTCTGGCACAATAGCACCTGCGAAGTCTTCGTCGTCATACACCCCCTTCGCCGAAGGCTCGGTAAAGAGCATATCGAATGCAACACCACGAGCTCCGGCGCTCTTTAGAAATTCAAGGATGGGTACATAGAGTTGCCTTGGCCAGGGCCATACCTGGTCATGCTTCTTCGCCATATACTCGAGCGAGAGCTGGTCAATTGTGATGATTTTGATGCTTTGATCAGCTTTCGTGTAACGAGCCAGCGCCCTTAGGCGCCAATCCCAGCTGCTGCTTTCGATATTTGAGAGGATATCCGTGGCTCCTAGCAGGAGCGCAAAGAGCGAGGCGATCGCTACTATTTGGATTAGCGCCTTTGTTTTTTTTGGTAACACTGGGGATTTCATTGGGCAGCTCTGGAAGATTTAAGGCTCAAGCATGAACTACGCGAGGGAGTTCGACGAGTGGGAAAAGAGAGTGAATGAATCGATTCAGAGGGGCGGTACCCAATTGTCTGGCGAATGCGAGACTTTTCGAGATGTCTCCATTTGAGCGGGGGCGAAAATGATTCCCGGAGAGACTTCCGTCAGATGCGGCCAGAGGGGGGGCTCCATAGTAAGTTGAAATTCGACCGACGGCTAACCGCTCCGATTAGTATAGTGGTGAACCTCGTCTGATCTGCACCCCCCAAATAGTACCAGTTTGTTGTAGAGTTTGCTGCTAGGTGGAAAAAACTCTACTTCAATTTGGTACCATTTTTGGTGCGTGGTTGGGGGCAGATTATACTCAACAATTTGAGCTAGAAGGTGCAGAGATCTAAACTTGATGTGGGACAAAAGTTCGAAATTACGAAGTTTCCTACATTAGCTCTAAGCCGCCGATCCGATCGAAGTTCTTCCGATTGTTGGTTAAAAGTTTCGCACCGATCTCAATGCAAATACCTGCAATCAAACAATCAGCCATCCCGACACGATGGCCACTTTTTTCCAACGCTCTCGCTATTTCGGCTGCCTTTGATGCTGCCGTCTGCGTAAGATCGTACACTCGCAGAGCCTCTAGTAGCACGCGCACCGCTGAACTTTGCTTCTTTGATTGTGCACCGAAATATAACTCAAAGGTGCTCACGGTCGTAGTCGACAACACTCCTCGAGAGAGCAGCTCTCGTACCCGATCTGTTCCGTCATTTCTTCTCAGGTGGTCAATCAGTACATCTGAGTCCGCTACAACTAGCGCCACCGGGATCTTACCTTTGAGACTTGCTCAGCTAGACTGTCTGCCTCAGAGGCAGATAACGCTCCCTGTAGTGCGAGCGCTGCCTTTATCTTGTCGGAACGAGACGATTCATCATGAAAATAGAGTTCAAGGGCCTCATCGATGATCAACGAGTACCCTTTTAAACCCCTACGGGCAGCAGCACTGACTAACTTGGTCTTGTTCTTTGGTGATAGTTCTATGGTTGTTCGGTCAGCCATAGGTCTCAGTATGCATGTGCATGTCGAGCAATAATACACATCGAGACTTATCAGCTTTGGCCTCGCGCTTTGGGAGGAGCGAAATGAGGCATATTCAGCCGCTTGCATGTTGCACCTATCGAAGCAGTGGCAATCTCGATGGCGGATAAGCTCTCAAATATTTCATCAACATTGCCGATTCTGAAAGCTGGTTACCCCCTCACAAGTATTCTTAAAAGAGGTTGGCAGCAGAACTCTGAGAAGTTTCATGAGCTGGGTAAGCTGTTCAATTCAGTTTTACCGGAGGCCCATGTTCATGAGTATGTGGAGCTCCTCGCAGTTTTTGATTCATTAGCTGAGCCATCTGAAGCGAAATAATTGTCGTGGGAGTGATCGCCAAAAAAAATAGTACCAGTTTGATGTAGAGGCTCCTCCTGGGCAGAAGAAACTCTACTTCAAACTAATACTATTTGAGGGGCTGGTCAGCTCCACCGAGATCATACCTTTGAGAGTTGCTCAGCTAGACTATCGGCTTCAGGGGCAGATAAATTCCACGGTGCCCTCACCACATCGCCAATGCCAACGCACCCCAAAGAGCTGTATCATACCCGAGATTACTCAATTCAATCCGCGGAACCCCCACGATCTTTACATTCTCTTCAACAACCGCCCGCGCTGCCGCTAAAAGTCGTTCTCCGCCACCCAGCGCCATTCCGCCCCCCAGAACGATCAAATCGGGTGCATAAATCACCGTCAAATTCCTAAGCCCCTGCCCAAGATTAAATCCTACCTGCTCCCACTCAGCCGCAGTAAGCTCCTCTGCAGGCTTACCGTAGATCTTTCGAATCGCCGAACCACAAATGATCGCCTCGAGGCAATCGCTCCCACCACACAAACACGAAATTGGCCCTGCCACCGGTAACTGATACGGAATTGCTTGATGGCCCACCTCGGGATGACCCCCTTTAGCACCGCGGTAGATCTCCCCGTTCACAATGAAGCCACCCCCCATTCCTGTACTAAGGGTGAGATACAGCAGTCGCTCAGCCCGCTGGTCAGTAAATGTATACTCGGCAAGCGCCGCGGCATTAGTATCAACATCTACAGAGAACGGGCACTTGAACTCGTCTTCCATGATTTGTTTTAACGGTACACCACGCCACTCAGGAAAATGAAGAGAGGAAACTACACCTGTAACGTGGTCGAGAGGGCCGCCGGCCGACGCTCCGATTGCGACGATCGTGGTATCCTTTGAGACGCTTCTGGCTAGCTTTTTTAAACACTCCAAGCCGTCATTCAAATTTCTCGGGGTATCGGCTCTCTCGCGTGCAATGATTGTGCGGTTATGATCTATTGCAGCGGCCATTAATTTTGTGCCGCCTATGTCGAGAGCTACATATACGTTGCTATCCATGAAGATTCCTTATTAGGCGAAAGGGGCACTCAATTTTGGTGAAATTCCTGCCATCAAAAGCCTCTACTACGACATGGAGCTGCCGTTTCACCGGCAATGCGCTTAACAAAATTGGGATGGATTGAACAAAAGAAAGGTGAAGTGAATGGACCTGAACGGTCTCGAACCGTTGACCCCCAGCTTGCAAGGCTGGTGCTCTACCAACTGAGCTACAGGCCCACATAAAAAGCACTCGAAACACAAAGGGTCTGTGGGAACCCTAGGGACAGCCTCCATGATCGCTGAACGCGATTGCTGAAGGAGCGTCACTGGTGGGCCAGGGAAGACTTGAACTTCCGACCTCACGCTTATCAGGCGTGTACTCTAACCAGCTGAGCTACTGGCCCCTGCGCTACGAGGTGGGAAAAATAGATGTAAGCACCCGATGTGTCAAGGCATGAGGGGAAAAGTATCGAAATATCCTCAGCTTATTCAGGAATGAGCGGGTAAAGACCTGCCTGGTCGGCCTCCCTTGAATCGTAGTAGCCGCGAGCTTCGTCCTAAGAGGTATAGCCGGTAACGAGGGTGACTTGCGTAACGCCTCGACACCATTGAATACTGGTGGGCGTTGTTTCGTAATGTAGTTAGTCAGACCCACGTCTCGCACTGTGAGGTTATGAGTCCAGTATTACTTCTGAGCGCGACATTTGAGCCCCTGCGAGTGATCTCATGGCAGAACGCCGTGAGCATGTTCTTTCTCGGTAAAGTTGAAGTTATCGAGGAGTATGAACATGATATTCGAGCTGTTTCGCTCGTTATAAAAGCGCCTGCAGTAGTTCGGTTAGTGAGGTACTTCCGCCAGGGACGGAAATCTCCCCCGCTTTCGCGTGGAAACATCTTGGCGCGAGACAACTTTACGTGTCAGTACTGCAGTCGCGAGCTCTCTTCCAAAGAGGCGACCCTTGACCATGTTCTTCCCCGCAGCCAGGGTGGGCGCACGACGTGGGAGAATATTGTGTGTGCGTGTGGAACTTGCAACCGTAAGAAGGGCGGAAGGACTCCCCGCGAAGCGAAGATGCTCCTTCTCTCGAAACCTGTTAAGCCGGAGTGGTTACCCGTGTTACACATAAAGCTCCATGGAAAAGTCCCCCACTCCTGGTACATGTTTCTCCAACCAGCTCCTCGCTCCAGCCGAGGTTGAACGAGATCTTGCTTCGTTCAGTGCGGGTGAACCGATTCGGAGGCTTTCAGAAGCCCTAAGCCCAAGCCAACTATTCCTCGTAGGTGGGTTAGTACGCGATGCATTCCATGCATTGCAAGCCACTGATATCGATGTCGCCACCGATCTTACTCCAGAGGAGGTATCCAGCCGGTGCAATAAACATCAGCTACGGGTCATCGAGACGGGGATTCAACACGGCACTGTCCTGGTTGTGATTGATGGCAATCACGTTGAAGTCACAACTTTTCGAGAGCCGCGCGATCGAACTGAACAGGTGTGCGCTCACGACATAGAGACGGATCTCTCGGGCAGAGACTTCACGATAAACGCAGTAGCGTTTAATATTACTACTTCTAAACTTTGCGACCCGTTCGATGGCGCAGGCGACCTTGTTAAGGGAGTGCTTCGATCGGTTGGCTCTCCAGAAGATCGAATCATTGAAGATCCTCTGCGGATCTTGCGCATGATTCGTTTTGGTCCTGCAACGGGGCGTTCGGTAGTTCCGGATCTACTAAAAGCCTCAATGAACCACGCAGCGCTCCTCGATAAGGTGAGTCCAGAGCGAATTCGCACTGAGCTCGATAAAATTCTATTGAGTCGTTTCCCCGCTGTAGCGATTCGCACGATGAAAGAATTGGGACTGCTCCCATACACGATCCCAGAGCTACTCCCCGCGATCGACTTCGAGCAGAATGTGTTCCACACCCAAGACGTTTTCGAACACACACTGACAGTTCTTGATCGCACCCCCGCTGATCGCATTCTTCGGTGGGCTGCTATTTTTCATGATATCGGCAAGCCACATACACTCACCGTCGATCCTGATGGTAGCCGGCACTTTTACCTGCATGAGGTCGTAAGCGAGCGAGAAGCACGAGTGCGGATGAAGGAACTTAAATTCTCTAATGATGATTCCGACACCATAGCTCTCATAGTTCGTGAGCACATGCGTCCCCTAGATTGCGGCGCTCCAGGTGTTCGGAGGATCTTGCGAGATCTTGGCCCTGAAATTGACCGGTGGCAGCTCTTCAAGCAGGCGGATGCCTCCCCTACCCTTCCAAGTGAAGCCTTTGACGATGCGGCTACACGGTTCAATACTTTACGGCGCGATGAGGAGGCTCGAGTCGCAGGTCCCGTTTACGGAAAGCTCGCTATTACTGGCGATGACCTTATAGCTCTCGGAATGGAACCCGGGCCCAAGATCGGTCAGATACTTAAGGCATTGATCGAGATCGTATTGGATGATCCCTCTCGCAATGAGCAAGGCCGCCTCCTTCAGGAGGCGCAGCTGCTCATGCAGAGCCTCAAAGCGTAGTGCTTCCAACTACCTGAAATGATGTTTGGCCGGACTGGATGGAGATTTGACCGGCCGCACGTCACCGACTATTCTTCCACAGATGGCAGTAAGTCGTTACCTCTCTTTGAAGACCTTCGGTGTTGCACTTCTTATCGCTGCTGCACTCGTCGCTTTTAACTATACCCGACCACCCTTCGAGACCGCCACGCAGGCTGCGTTTCTTGGCTGGTATTCTGGGGCCTCAAAATACCTAGAAAGCTCCCCTGACGCGTTAACCCCGAGTCGAAGTATCTCTGCTCGCGTTAAGATTGTTCGCGCCTCTTCGGGCGGTGATGAGAGCGACTGGATCCTCCCTGCAAACCCGCTCGACGTTGGTGGGCTAGAGAACCGTGAGCAGCGAAGTCGACTAGCGAGAGTGCTGCAGCTTATTAAAGAGTCTCAGGTATATGGAAAGCTCGAATACCTTAAACCAGCCCCCCCCGATGCGGCGTACATCTCCATCGTGGTATCAGAAGGCCCACACATATCGGACGGAGCTAATGGGGGCACCCCCTCTGAAGCTGTAGCAGGTGTAAGCAATGCGCAAGCTCAGGGAGCAACCTTCGAGGCGACGGTTCCGCTAAAAGAGATTGAGAGCAGTATTCAGCTACAAAACCTCATCAAATTACTTGAAGTCTTCACTGCAACACCGGCACCTTCGCCCGAAATCTACCCGACACAGCTTTAGGATATTCGAATGAAAAATAGAGATGAAGCACTCGCTCTCCTTACGGAATACACCCAGTCGCAAAGTCTGATTAACCATGCGCACAGTGTTGAAGCCTGTATGGCTTGGTATGCAGAGCACTTTAAGTCAACGGGTGCTGAAGTAGATTCGAACCTGTGGTGCCTTACCGGATTACTTCACGACTTCGACTACGAGAAGTATCCGAATCCCACCCCTCCGGACGGCCACCCATATAAGGGACAACAGATCCTGACAGAGCTCGGATACCCGCAAGCGATGACGACCGCTATTATGGGGCACGCTGACTACACTAAGGTCGCGCGCGAGACGCTTCTTGCAAAGGCACTCTTTGCCGTCGACGAACTTTCGGGGTTGATCACAGCTAGTGTCCTCGTAAGACCCGACCGCTCAATCCACAACCTCGAGGCAAAGTCTGTGCTCAAGAAGTTTAAGGATAAAGCGTTCGCTCGTGGCTGCAATCGAGACGATATCCGCCTCGGCACCGAAGAGATCGGAATCCCTCTCGATGTCCACATTCAAAACTGCATTACTGCGATGACTCCATTGTCAAAGCAGCTTTTCGGCACATAACAACCTACCCGGGTAGTACATTCACCAAGCGTGGCACGGTAGTGCCCGGATTATACACAGTGATAAACCGGTTCTGCTCTGACACGTTGTACTGACTACCTGTCATTGCTGCCACGACTAGGACCTTTAGTTCGCTCTCAGTGACCGATGGAGAAACTTCCACAGTGGCTCGTTTTTTGCCACCCACTTGAATCACGACCGTTACGACATCATCTTTAACGAGCCCTGGATCAAACGCCGGCCAAGGTGCGACGCTCACGCACGATGAGTTCCCTAACCGAGCCCAAATCTCTTCGGCAAGGTGTGGTGCAATCGGAGACAGTAGAAGTGTTATCGTTTCGAGCGTCGTTTTACTTACGGGCCTATCGGAAACGTCATTCAAAAGCGCCATCAATGCAGAGATCGGGGTATTAAACCGAAGGCTGTCAATATCTTCGCCAACTTTCTGAATCGTCTTATGAAGCGCACGCTTTACTTCGAGTGGCTCAACACTTGCGTCAACGACATCCCTGAATCCAGCGTCCTTGTTGCCGGTAACGAACGCCCATGTGCGCTTCAGGAAACGGTAGCTCCCCATTATCGCTTTAGAGTCCCACGATTTTCCCGCATCGAGGGGGCCCATAAACATCAGGTACACACGAAGAGTATCTGCTCCAAACTCAGCGATAATTTCGTCTGGGTTAATAACATTCCGGAGCGACTTTGACATCTTCGCCATAATTCGCTCGAGCACCTCGCCTGTTTCTCGGTTCTTGCAAACCCCTTGACCATCTTCCTCGACAAGATCAGAGGCAACCAGAGCGCCGCGCTTGTCTTTGAACGCAGGAGCGAGAAGCATGCCTTGATTGTAGAGCTTCTTGAACGGCTCGCGGGTCGACACCAAATTAAGATCAAAGAGCACCTTGTGCCAGAAACGAGCATAGAGAAGGTGCAGTACTGCATGTTCTGCCCCGCCTACATACAGATCGACAGGCATCCAGCGCTGTTCTAACTGCGGATCCCAACCGGCTTTATCATTGTGCGGATCAATAAATCGCAAGTAGTACCAGCACGAGCCGGCCCACTGCGGCATCGTATTTGTCTCTCGACGACCGCGCAGCCCCGAAGCAGGATCGACGACATCGAGCCACTTACCTGCCTTTGCTAGCGGTGATTCACCGCTATCGCTCGGCTTATAATCGTCAACCTGCGGTAGAACTAACGGAAGCTCTGACTCATGAACCGACGAAGACGAGCCGTCCTCCCAGTGCACAACTGGTATAGGTTCGCCCCAGTAACGCTGCCGCGAAAAGAGCCAGTCACGGAGTTTGTAATTAACGACCCGCCGTCCGAGGTTCTTCTTCTCGAGCCAGGACGTAATAAGCTCGGCTGCCTCTGCGTTTGTCAGACCTTCGATACCCAACTCGAGCGCTGCTGCGTGATCGCGGGGCAACATCACACCCGCATCAGTCCAAACAACCTCACCAGACTTCACTGACTGCTGAACTTCCTCACTCTCCTTCGGCGGACAAAGCACAGGATCTATCTTGATTCCAAATTTAGTTGCGAATTCAAAATCGCGCGCATCGTGCGCCGGTACACCCATTACCGCACCAGTTCCGTACGAAGCGAGTACATAATCCCCGACGTACACGGGCACATCCTCACCGCTGATCGGATTGACGAGGTATCCACCCGTGAAAACCCCCGTTTTCTTCCGATTCTCGAACGTACGATCGAAATCGCTCATTCGCGCGGCGGCTTCACAGTACTCGACTACCTCACTTCGTTGGGAAGCGGTTGTTACCGTATCCACAAGTGCATGCTCGGGTGCGAGAACAAAGAAAGTAACACCGAAAAGGGTGTCGGGTCGGGTTGTAAACGCCACCACAAAACCGTCTCGGCCTTTTAGCGCGAAAGTGATCTCTGTACCCGTACGCTTCCCGATCCAGTTTCGCTGCTGCTCTTTGATCGCCTCTGGCCAGTCAACATCAGCCAACTCATCTATTAGCCGCTCCGCATACTTGGTAATCCGAAGCATCCACTGCTTCATCGGCTTTCGAACAACATCATGACCACCGCGCTCTGACTTGCCGTCAATGACCTCCTCATTTGCCAGTACAGTTCCAAGTGCGGGGCACCAGTTCACCATCGCATCAGCATAAAAAGCGATACGGTATTCGGCCTGGAAGTCAGATATTGCCTTGCGACTCTTGGCCACAACGTCAGCC
>JAYVGZ010000264.1:0-2838 GCA_043771805.1 Pseudomonadota bacterium | reverse complement strand
GGCCGTGGACGAGCACGATCTGATCACCATGGTAGGGGAGAGGTTTTCGAAGTTTGATAGAAAGAAGCTGGTATCGTCGGCGAAGCGCTTTGGATCTTTGAAAACCAGGAAACTTGTTAGCGAGCTTTCAAATGTACCTTCACGACTACAGTAATTTTCGCGCCCTTATAGAGGCGATTGCTTTCGAACGACGAATTCTTCCTGAGATCGTTGAGAAAGACTATTGGGTCATGCACGCTCTCTATGGGCTCCAGAAAGTTGGCCTCACGTTCTACCTAAAGGGGGGTACGTCCCTATCGAAGGGATACTCTCTCATAGAGCGCTTCTCTGAGGACCTAGATCTAATGATTGAGCCTCCCGCCGGGATGGAGGTAGCGCAAGGGGCAAATCAGGAGAGTCCAAAGCACATTGCAACGCGGAAGGCGTTTTTCTCCTGGGTTGAGCAGAAGATCGAAATTCCTGGTTTTCAGACATCGAAGGTGAGCATTGATCCAAAGGCTAGAGGGTTGGATTTAGTACTCTCATACGACAGCTTCTTTGAGACAAATGAAGTTCTGAAGCCCGGAATTCTTCTAGAAATCGGGTTCGATCAGATTAGCCCCAATGCGCCAAGAGACATCTCTTCCTGGGCCGTTGACTCAGCCCTTCTTAGAAGTCTAACCGACGTACAGGACAATCGGGCAAAGCGCGTATCGATCTATAATTCGGAGTACACTTTCGTCGAAAAGCTCCAAGCCATCATGAAGAAACATGAACAGCAGAAAGCCCCTCGAGAGTGGATGCGACACTATTACGATGTGTACATGCTTCTAGGAACAAACGAGGTCCAGCAGTTTATTGGTACATCGGACTACCAGCTGCATAAGGAGAAGCGATTTAAGTCACTCCCTTTGGACCTATCTAATGCTGCGGCCATCGTCCTTACAGATTCGGCAATATTTGAGAAGTATAGAGCAGCCTACGAATTAGAGTCGTCGCTCTATTTCGGCAACCAGCCAAAATTCAATCTCATCGCAGATCGCCTGAGAAATTGGAGCGCGAAGCTGTAATTGTTCAATGTAAAGACTTCGATGTAGTCTTGACCTCCAGCGGCACCGAAGTAGTCCGAAAGCGAAGCCACTGCTCACGGAGCTGTTCCCCGACCTCGCGAAACCGCTTTTCGCAATAATCGAGCGAATCTTTGACCTCGAGAAAGTTTTCAAGGGACCCGTCGGCCACCCTGAGTTTCGGGGCAGTACCAGTATTAAGAAGACTCTGCCAGCGCTGGTACCAGAGATGAGCTATAGGGGGCTAGCCGTGGGTGGTTGGGATGAAGCGATAGCTGCGTTTGTTAAGATGGCTCGCGGCTGGTGTGAATCTTCTGAGATCGAGACCGTACGGCAAAATCTCCTTACGTATTGTAAGCAGGATACATTCGCCATGGCTAAGCTTCATCGGGTGGTTGCAGAGTTGGTCAGGTGACTTCCTCGCACATTGCTTTACGGGCCATAGCGCAATGTAGAGAGCGAGGTTAATAAAAGAGAACTTGGAGGGGCAGGCGGCGTGAGACTCGAAACGCGGCGTCTAAATCCGACAGCCTCGGACTTTAGTCACCAGCCGTTTGATTAGGGAACAGGGGTATCTTAACATAATTAACACACTAGACGTGTCGATGAATTTCTTTTCTGCTCTCTCAGATTACGGTTGATTGCCGTGGTTTCCAGGATAACCGCGATGGAGGGAATACATCCGTTGTTGCTGATGAGGCGGTACCGGTACCGAAAGCGATTTCCGTTCTGCGCGCAGAAGAGAAAGCTCCCGCAAATTCTCTCAGCGTAGTAGCGCAGATTACTATCGAGCAGATGAAGTCAGTGCTCCGAAAAGCAGATTGTCTGTACGACAAAACTGAGCAAATGGGAGCCGACCGAGTTGATGTGACCGAGTTGATGTGACCGAGTGATTGCGCCAAGGATAGTGTGCTACTACCCGCTGGCTCTAACCGTAATCGCCGCTGGCCGAATGCTACAAGTAACAGCCTCTCCAGCCACCAAGTGCGCAACTTCCGACGAACGAGCCAGTGCATCAATCACACCTGAACCGACCTTCAGCCGAATTGTCGTGTGTGGGCCTCCGAACCGCGTGAATTCTACCTGAGCAGTAAACTGATTCGCTCCGCTCTGTAGAAGGATATCTTCCGGGCGGAAGAGCACGTGCACTTGGGCTCCCGCGATAAGTCCGCTCGTAACGACCGATGCTCGGACCTGACCTAATGCAGTGTCCACGAGAGCAATCCCCTCAGCGACCTCGACTAGGCGACCAGGAAGTGCGTTCGTGTCTCCTACGAAGCTACTTGAGAACGGAGTCGAGGGAGTCTGATACAGCTCTTGCGCTGTTCCCAACTGTTCGAGGAGCCCTTTGTTAAACACTGCGATCCGATCGCTGAGGGCGAATGCCTCGTCTTGGTCGTGTGTAACGAAGATAAAGGTGATGCCGAGGCGTCTCTGAAGCTCTCGAAGCTCGGTTTGAAGATCCTGGCGAAGATTTCTATCGAGTGCTGCGAGAGGCTCATCAAGAAGTACCACGGAGGGCTCGTTCACTATGGCACGCGCCAACGCCACACGTTGCTGCTGGCCTCCGGAGAGTTCGTTTGGGTACCGCTTTGCAAAATCCACGACGTGCACTAGTTCTAAAGCCGCAGTGACCCGTTTCTCGGTCTCATCGAGGGGGGTGCCTTTCATCCTCAACCCAAATGAGACGTTGTCGCGCACCGTGAGGTGCGGGAAAAGCGCATATGACTGGAAGACGGTATTTACCGGCCTTTTGTGAGGTGGCACCTGGGTAACGTCCTGTGAGCCCAAC
>JAYVGZ010000263.1:0-4545 GCA_043771805.1 Pseudomonadota bacterium | reverse complement strand
TCGTAGATGACGAAGTTGCATGGATTGGTGGAATGAACTTTTCTGAATCACACTGCGCAGAATTTATGGGTGAGCATGCTTGGCGCGACACCTCTCTGCGCGTGCGGGGCCCGGGAGTTGCCTCTATTTTGGCCGCTGCCTCCCTTTTGTGGCTTCCGGTTTTCTCAACAACGCGTGCCGAGGCACGAAATCAGATTAAAAGGTCTGCTCTCAAGCCGACTAATCCGGATATATTACTCAACGCGTCGCTCGCGCTACGACGAAGAAAAAATAGTTTGCTCCTCAGTAAAGTCCGAAGCGCGACGAAGCGGATATTCATAACTACAGCCTACTTCATCCCAACTCGGCGAATGAGAGCAGCATTAGAGTCGGCTGCCCAACGCGGTGTTGACGTAAGAGTCCTCGTTCCTCAGAGAGCTGACGTACTTTTTATGCCTTGGGCAGCTCATGCTTTTTTTGCCCCACTCCTCAAAAGAGGAGTACGCGTTTTTGAATATCTTCCACGTATGCTTCATGCCAAATGCCTCCTCGTCGATGAGTGGGGCACCGTTGGAACGAGCAATCTCAATCATCGAAGCTTCCATCAAGATCTAGAGGTCGATCTTGTTGTAACAGATGACGCTTCTATGCGCCTGCTCTATGAGCAATTCGGCGAAGACCTCGCCTCTTCCCAAGAGATTACCGAAGCATCTCTCTCGAAACGTCCGGTGTGGCAGAGACTTCTTGGTAGACTTGCACTGTTTTTTAAAAGTCAATTATGACCACTATCCGTATTCTCTCGTACAATATTCACAAGGGAAGGAGCCCCGTGCTCCTCGCCAGCACCATTTCTCGTATCCGAGACTCCATACGAGAGGTGAATGCCGATATTGTATTCCTGCAAGAGCTCTGCGGCGCTCGGACTGCCTCGATCCAGGAGGGCGCTGAAACAGGTTCACAACTGGAGTATCTAGCAGACGAAGTATGGCCGTACTCTTCCTATGGGAAGAACGCTGTGTATGACACCGGTCATCACGGAAATGCGATTCTTTCCAAATTTCCGATCGTTGAATATCTTAATACCGAGGTATCGGCTCACCGTTTTGAACAACGAGGAATTCTTTTTGCGCGGGTCCGTCTCCCGGATTCGGAAACTTTGCTCGACTGCTATTGCCTTCATTTTGGTCTTTTCTCGCGCGGGCGGAAGCGACAACTTGATCGTCTGTGCACGAAAGTTACGACTGTTTCACCACCGTCGGCAAAGGTTATCATCGCAGGCGACTTCAACGACTGGAGCCTGCAAGCGACTCAGGTTTTAGAGCGAGATATCGGTGTGATCGACGCCCATTTCGAGAACAATAAGGCTTTCGCTCTCAGCTTTCCAAGCAAATTTCCCGTTCTCGCACTCGACCGAATCTTTGTTCGCGGAATGAAGGTGAATTCTGTCACTGTTTTGTGCGGTGGACACTGGTCAGCTATATCCGACCATGCCCCGCTTCTTGCGGAAGTCTCGATCTAGCCTTCATTGATCACTTGTCTCTGAACAATGCAGTCGAGCCCTGACAGAATCGCTTCGTAGCAACACGTAAGCTCATCATCTTTAATACAGTAGGGTGGCATAAGATAAACTACTTCTCCTAGGGGACGAAGCAGCACCCCAGCATCCACAAAAGCACCGACGAGCTTATTCCTCAAAGATATTGTGTCAGCACTACTGCCTTCGACCCGGATCACTGGCACATCAAACGCCAGAATGGTCCCTACAACCCGAACGTTTTCGACATCAGATCTTTTTGCGAGCACTAATGCGAAGAGGGAATGAGACTTCTCAATTCTTTCACGTGCCGCGACACAATCAGATGACAGGGTGAGCCGCAAGCTCGCCCGCGCCGCAGCGCAAGCAATTGGGTTGGCAGTAAAAGTATGGCCATGAAAGAGCGTCTTACTCCGATCGGTCGATACGAACGCCGAGAAGATCTCCTCAGTACATGAAGTCACCGCGAGTGGAAGGGTTCCCCCAGTAAGCCCCTTCGATAGGCACACTAGATCTGGCCGCAACGAGAGAGCAGAGCTTGCAAACAGCGGGCCTGTTCTTCCAAAACCGGTCATAACTTCGTCGGCGATGCAGAGAACTCCGAAGCTTTTGCAAATTTCTGCGTAGGACTGAAGAATTTCCTTATCCCACACCCGCATTCCCGCTGCTCCTTGAACAGAAGGTTCAAAGATAAATGCTGCTACCTCTCCTGTAGAGCAGAGCTCCCGGCACCGCGCTGTGCCGTCAGCGCTCGCAGACGATGGAAGGTGGTTTACATCAAACAAGAGGTCTTTAAAGGGCGCCGTGAAAATTCCTCGTTGACCAACCGACATAGCGCCAAAGGTGTCACCGTGGTAGGCGTTTTCAAGCGCGAGAATTCGAAGTCGTTTCTCCCCCCGATTGCTCCAATACTGGAGAGACATCTTGAGCGCTACTTCAACAGCCGTTGAGCCGTTATCCGAATAGAATATTCGTGCGTGGTTCGACGGGAGGATACGTAAAAGCTCCTCAGCAAGTCGCACTGCGGGTTCATGGGTGCATCCACCGAAAAGCACATGATCGAGGGTGACGGCTTGCTCAGCGATCGCCTCGGCTATGGCAGGGTGACAGTGACCGTGCAAATTGCACCACCATGACGAGATTCCATCGATTATCTCATGTCCGTCCTCTAGCACCAATGTAGCGCCGTGAGCGGCTACAACAGGGAGGAGCAGTTCAGGGTGAGCCGTTTGCGTAAACGGATGCCACAGAACTCGTCGGTCTTTCTCTACGAGAGTCTCTACCACCATAGATCCATCTGCTCAGCTATTGAACGAACGGTGGCTGCTGTAACCTCGGCCATCGTGGGGATTCGGGCGAGGATCTTCGCCCCACTCAATTTTTCGATTATTCGCTCGGTATCGGGTAATGGCTCACCGTTAAAGATAACACCTAGAACCTCAATACCACGAGCTTGCATCGCCTCAAGCGAGAGTAGCGTGTGGTTGATACTTCCCAGATAGTGTCGTGATACGACAACAACAGGGAGATTTAAGTGTTGGATAAGGTCTCGGTTAGTGTGCTCCTCGTTCAGGGGAACGAGCACACCTCCAGCAAGCTCAACCACAAGTGGACACTCGGTTTTGGGGAGCTTAAATGAACTGAGTTTTATGGTGATACCTTCAAGGCTCGCCGCGATGTGGGGCGACAAACTCCTTCGAAAAGCGTGACTCTCGGGGAACACTCGTGCTTCACCATTTGTAATCAGCGAGGCGACGCGACTAGTATCAGAGGGTTCATCATCAAGCCCTGAGAGGACAGGCTTCCAGTACGTGGCGCCGAATCGCTCGCAGATGATTGCTGAGATCACCGTCTTACCCACCATGGTTCCGATCCCTGCGACTGCAATTTTTTTCATGGTGCCTCCCTTCGTGCGAGCCCCTATCAGCAGGGCCTAAATAACCAAAAAAAAGAGCCTGTCAGCCTTGTGGCTGAGAGCCCTTCCGCCTGCGAGTGTAGTCTAAAGTTGGATTACGAGAAATAGTTTGACCAGATTCACACCTTGATTATGCCCATTTCTTACTCACCTCGGCTATCCGGCCGAAGGAGAACATGGAGCGTAACAAGCGCGGCCGTCGCGCATACAAGCCAGGCACGCCCATTGTATTTTCGGGCTACTGCACTCACCACTGCAAGCGAAGGAGTTGCGCCGCCCTCTCTGTGAAGATGCGCGGCTGGCAGAAATGCACCTGCCAACTGCTCACGCTCAATCGAAAGCACTCCGAGTCCAATCTCCAGAATGACTTCGGATTTTCCTTTACGAACAACCACACGAATATCGAGCGGTATATTTCGTTCGCCCCGATCTGCTACGAAGAGCGCAATCGCCCGTAACGCTCCGTCCAAAAGTTCGGGGGCGATTGGAAGCTTGACGCCTAAATCGCCAGAGAATGAGATGTTTTTCGGTATACCTCCGCGAGCACCACTACTTTTCTCGAGGGCCTCAATTATTGAACTCTCCTCAACTGAATTCTTAGACCGAATCACCTTTGTTACATCAGTAAAGTCACGCATCCACGATAGGAGCCTCTGCGCTTCACGTTTCAGGCGCCCAGCATCTTCTGCAAATTCAACACGCCCGTTAGTGCTGTCCTCGTCGCTTAGTGAATGTCCAAGGCTCCCTATTTGGCGAGCAGATTCATAAACGTTTCGCCCTAGAAAAGAGTAGATATGCTCAAGTTCGCCGCGCAACTCGCGCACCGAACCAGCAGATCCAGAAGAGAGATCAACTCCATCTCGAGCCTCGATTCGCTCGACTATGTGAAAGAGGTGCGCCTCGTTGTCAATTCCATCACTCCAATTGCTTGACCATATTCGGTGAAGCACAGGTACAGTCTTTCCGTCATCCCTGCGAATGCTGTACTCAAGCCGCGCCCCCTGCTCCGGGATTATCGGCGGAATCTCGACTAAAGGTTGGGTTAACCCTCTCCACGAGGTGGGGTGCAATTTTAACTCTTCTTCACTCATCCCCCACAAATGAGCGAATCCCTTGC
>JAYVGZ010000262.1:0-4068 GCA_043771805.1 Pseudomonadota bacterium | reverse complement strand
GCTGAAGGCTTCGCGTCGTGGTTTGAGCAGTACAGCGCTGACTTCTCGCGAGCGATACCGAAAGAGAGTGTGAGGAAATACTATCGGAAATTGGCGGCTGAGGCGCTTAAGACTCTTCCAGCTCCATTTGATGGGACGCCGTACGACTACGCGCGGGCCGCCTTAAAGTTTGATGCAATCGTCAGCAAACGTGGGGTGATTGGTTTAATGGATATTTATTCGGTGATGAAGAGGGATCACATCCTATTTGATCAAGCGGTAGAAAAGAGCCTTAAGTGGAGTCAGAAGTTTTTGGATCGGGAGATGGCGGAGTTGGTGGTTGGGTATTGAGCTAGCCGCCACCGCTCACCAATAATCTCGCCGTTCATTTGTGACTTGAGCCCCTTCACAGCCCTCCTCTCGTACGAAAAGGTCGGTGGCATCCTTTACATTTACGTGGTATAAATAAGGGATGCTAAATCGCTCCATTAACCTACCAAAAACTAACACTTTTTTCTTATTCGGCGCCCGTCAAACCGGCAAAACTACCCTATTAAGAAAATGTTTCAGTGCCGATTCGACCAAAATCTTCAATCTCCTCCTCGGCGAAGAATACACTCGGTTAATTGCAAAGCCCTCCCTGTTTCGCGAAGAGGTCTTAGCACTGCCAGCGACTATTTCTCACGTGTTGGTTGATGAAGTGCAGCGAGTTCCAGAGCTGCTGAACGAGGTTCATGAACTCATAAATCAAAATTGCCCGCAAAAGTTTATTTTGACGGGGTCGAGCGCAAGGAAGCTCAAACGGAACAAGGCAAATCTTTTAGCAGGCCGAGCCCTCAACTATCGCCTGTTCCCGCTGACGTACTTTGAACTGGGGAGACTCTTCGATTTAGATTCAGTGCTGAGATTTGGCGGGTTGCCACCTGTTTACCTAAGCTCGGACGGGGCTGAAAGGGCGCGCCTGTTAAGGAGCTACTTAGAGGTCTATCTCCACGAGGAGATTGAAGCTGAAGCACTTTCAAGAAACATTGGTGGCTTCATCAGATTTTTATCGGTTGCGGCGCAAACGAATACGGAAGTTTGTAATTTTGCAAACATTAGTCGCGACGTACAAATAAATCCAGTCACCGTAAAGGAGTATTTTAAGATCATCGAGGATACATTGATTGGCAGTTTCCTACTTCCCTTTAGCCACTCCATCAGAAAAAAGCATAAAACGAGCCCTAAGTTTTACCTTTTTGATACTGGTGTTGTGAGGGCTGCAGAGCAGAAATTGACTGTGGCTCTCGTTCCTGGAAGCTTCGAATACGGCAAGTATTTTGAGTCGTGGTTTGTTAATGAGGTAATGAGAATTAACCACTACAGAGAAAAAGATTGGCAACTCTCGTTTTTAAGAACTGCCAATGATGTTGAGCTAGATTTGATAATAGAAACTCCACAGGGAAAAATCTTAGGAATTGAGATTAAGAGTAAACCAGCTCCTATTGGTCTCGACTTCATCTCTGCATTCAGTGCTCTTAAGGCGCTCAAGCCGACTGCTCGGTGTGTATGCGTGTGCACTGGAAAAGCCGCAAGAAAAGTGAGTGGCTATGATGTGCTTCCGTATGATTCTTTTTTAGAGGAGCTACTTGAGTTTTGAATCGAAGAGGATGCTCCCCGGCACTCACCCCCTTTCTTTTTTCCCCTTTAAAGCCCCAGACAGCAGATCCCCCAACGCCACGGTCCCCTTCTTCTTCTCGGGCTCCGCCCCCCAGACCCCTTTTGAGCAGTCTCGAGAGCACAATGTACATTTGCCATCCGCGCTTCGCTCAGGGTGCCAAAACGGTGTGAGATTGAGGATGAGCGCCTCTTGAAGGGGGTCTTCAAGGTCAATGTGGTCCCCCGAATACGTCAAAACACCTGGGTCCTCAATCAGATCCCCGGGAGCCGCCGCATCCTCCGTAAGCGACTGCAACACCCAACCCACGTCCGCCGTCACCTTATGGTCTACCGAATCGCCGCAGGTTGCACAGAGCTGCTCACACTGTGCTGATACAACCCCGCGCACCTCAGCTCCGCCGTACGCCTTGGTAAGGGTCAGGTCGGCGTTCGGCTGATTGGTAAATGTGATATCCTCGCCCCTTTGACCTTCTTTAAGTCGGTCATTTAAGGGTTCAAGAGGGATTGGAGCATTGATCTTCATGCCCGTACTTGGAATGGTGCTAACGCGGACTTTCATCTATTTGTAAACAATCTTTGAAGGTGGTTTGAAAGTACGTTATATACGGTGCCCGGGTCACAAGACGCAACCTTACGAGGGTTGATTCGAATACCGTAAAGAGCATGTAAAGACACTGCGTCAAATTTGCTCATGTTTAAGAGCTTTTGGAGTCAATTATGGGTATCAATAAAGTAATGCTGCTCGGTAACCTCGGGAAAGACCCTGAGGTGAAGTACACACCTCAACAAACAGCGATCTGCCGTTTTTCTTTAGCAACAGGCGACAGACGCAAAGACCAGAGTGGCCAGTGGGTCGACCACACTGAGTGGCACAATATAGTGGCATTCGGCAAAACTGCCGAAAACTGTGCAAAGTTTCTTAAGAAAGGCCGTCAGATTTTCGTTGAAGGCAAGATCCGAACGAACAAGTGGCAAGATAAAGAGGGAAAAGATCGCTACACGACTGAGATCATCGCCGACGTGATTCAGTTTACGGGTGGAGCTCGTGGTGAAGCTGGTGGAGATAGCGACTACAATCAAGAGCCCGCAAATGATAACGTCTTGGCTGGCATTCCTACAGCGGATGCGATGCCTAAGGTTGCCAACGGTGGACGCGCCAAGGCAGTAGTAGATGAGCCCGTAACCTTCGACGATGATGACATTCCATTCTAACCTATCAGCTATTATCTCCATCCCGATTGTTTCAGCGCTGATCGGCTATATAACCAATTATATAGCTGTGAAGATGCTGTTTCGTCCGCAATCTCCGAGCCGTTTTCTTGGGCTTACTCTTCATGGGTTGGTGCCTAAGAGACAGAAGGAGATTGCGGCGAGCCTTGGAAGGATGATTGAGCGAGATCTTATCTCGCATAAAGATATTCAGGCTGTACTACAGAGTCCTGAAACCTCAGCGGAGGCGAGCGCCTTCCTGCATGAGCAGATCGATGGGTTTGTAGTGAAGCTTGCTGCACAAAACCCGATGGTCGGTGCCTTTTTACAAGGGCCGATGCTTGATCAGGTCAAGGCAATACTCACAGCCCAGATGACTGAGCATTTTCCACAGTTTATGGGGCGAGTGGTCGAAAAGATGGAGGCGGGGCTCGACATCAAGGCAACTATTCAGCAGAAGATAGAGGCGTTCGATCTGAGTAAGCTTGAGTCGCTTATTTATGAGATCTCTGCGCGAGAGCTTAAGACCATCGAGCTTCTCGGCGGTGTGCTCGGATTCCTTGTGGGAGTGGTGCAAGTAGGCGTCATGATGTTGCTGTAATCTCGACTTCCCAGAGCAACGAACCCCCGGACCGAAATATTTATGGAAGATTTCTGTCGATATGGAAAAACCGCTCTCATAACGGGCGCAAGTTCGGGGATCGGAGAAGCATTCGCCCGCAGGTGTGCCGCAGCGGGCCTCAATCTTATCATCGTGGCGAGGCGACAAGAACGTCTCGACGCATTAGCGGCAGAGCTCTCTCAGAAACACTCCGTGCAGGTCCATGCGGTTGCTCTCGATCTGGGGCGTGAAGATGCAGGAGCGAAACTCTATGAAGAAGTAACTTCAAAACACCTCGAGGTAGATCTCCTTATCAATAACGCAGGCTTTGGTGTCCTTGGTGAGTTCGAAAGTAATGAGCTGAGTCGTACTTTAGGAATGGTTGATCTAAATTGCCGAGCCGTGGTTGACCTCACTGCGCGGTTCCTTCCTGGGATGAAGGGACGAAAAAGGGGCGCAGTTGTCATTGTATCCAGCGTTGTTGGAGCGGTGCCGGCGCCGTGGTTTGCCACGTATGCTGCCACTAAATCATTCGACCTTTATTTTGGTGAGGCACTTTATGCGGAGTGTAGAGGAAGCGGCGTTGATGTCGTAACAGTTCTTCCTGGACTGACCAAAAC
>JAYVGZ010000261.1:0-12174 GCA_043771805.1 Pseudomonadota bacterium | reverse complement strand
GGGGTGGATTTGCGGATGCAAATCCGGGGTGAAAACAACTAAGCGTTCACAAAAGCGGACGACGGGCGACAAGCCCGTTGACCATGAAAGGCTCGCCTTGTGATTAAAGCTGTCCTCGTAAGGCCCCTGATTTGTGAATAAAATACCCCTCGTGAACGCTTACCGGATACGACGATTCTTCACCCAAGTGGCGATGAGGACATTTATCCTCCGCGAGTGGCATCGGTTGACCGATACAACGATTCGATTAATTCTCGGTACTTTTCGACCACTTTCTTCCTTTTTACTTTGAGCGTAGGTGTAAGAAGCCCATTCTCAATCGTAAAATCTTCAGCAACGATGGCGAAGTTCTTAATGGACTCGAAACTCGATAGCTGACTGTTTACTCGCTGCAGCTCGGCGGAGAGCATCTCTTTGACAATCGGAACCTGTGAAAGTACGTCAGACTCATGGATTGGTATACCCTTCGCAGTAAGGATCTGGCGAAGCTCAAGTTCATTGAGGGCGAAAAGCATCACGCAGTAGGGCTTCTCGTCACCGAAAAGAAACGGTTGAGATATATAGGGAACCCGCTTAAAGAGCCCCTCGATAGATTGAGGTGGGATCTTCTTTCCGCCGGCTGTCACGATTAGTTCTTTCTTGCGGTCAGTGATGGAAAGAAAGCCGTCTTGATCGATGCTACCAATATCGCCGGTGCGAAACCAGCCATCGCCTGTCCAGGCCTCTGCCGTCGCCTGCGGCCTATTAAGGTACCCACGCGCAACGTTTGGTCCGCGCATTACTATCTCACCGTCCTCGGGGTGAATCTGAACCTCAAGGTCAATAAACGCCGGGCCGACTGTGCCGATCTTTCGGCGAGATACTCGGTTTACGTGGGTTGCAACACACGTCTCAGTAAGGCCATACCCTTCACAAATGAGGATACCCAGGGCATCAAAGAAGCGATTCACTGAAGGATCGAGCTTTGCGCCACCCGAGATGGCGTGGCTGAACGCAGTACCGAACAGCTGTCGTTTGATCTTGGCCCTAATTGGCGACATGCCCTCGAAAATTATCTGGTGGATTACCGAGGGAATCTTGCCCTCTCGCTTGAGCTGGTACACCTCTTGAGCATTATGCAGGCAGGCGCGAAGTATCCAACTCTGAAGCCCCTTACCCAGCGCCTTCGCTTGAATCGTCGACAACATCTTCTCGAAGAGTCGAGGAACCGAGGGGATGACAATGGAGTTACTCTCTCGAATGTCTCTGGCGACGGAAACGAGATCTACCTTTGACGTCCGGTGATCGACAATTGCGGGCATTACGAGCTGAGCGCTCGATAAAACTGCAGCGTAGTAGCAAAGCCTCGCAAAAGAGTGTGCAAGGGGAAGGTAGAGCATGAGGGAGCCGTCACTCGGAAAGACCCGGCTCTCGCAAGCCTGAAAGACGTTACTGAGGTGGTTCCCGTGACTCTGAATCACCCCCTTTGGCGGCCCCGTGGTACCAGAAGTGTACACAATTGACGCCACGCTCTCTCTTGTTAGGTCAGCTGGAACTGGTGGTGGTTTTTTTGAAAGAGCTTCGTTTTCGATGATGGAAGCGATCGAGGTGATCGGAATACCGGAGGGCGTTTGTTTAATCTGTAAGGGCTCAAACGATACTACATGTTTGATTGAAAGCGTTTCACTAGTCGCAGGGATTCCTTCGCGCTCTGGAATGGGGCACGGCGCTGAGGTGATAGCCGCAATTTTGTCGGCTTGCTCTTCGTTTTCGACGAAGATAAAGGCTGCTTTTGAATCGTACAGAATATAGCCGGCCTCATGAGCTGGTAAGCTCTGGTAGATTGATACCGTCACGGCACCGAGAGTTTGGACGGCTAGGTCCACCAAGATCCACTCAGGGCGAGTGTGCGACATGACTGCAACCGTGGTACCAACTCCAACACCAAGGGACGAGAGGTGGTGTGCTATACGAGCGATAGAGGCTGAGGCTGAAGCGTAAGTTTCTTCTTTCCAAACGCGAGTGGCTGTCGCGGAGGGCGCAACCGCATACCGGTACAAAAGGACGTCAGGATTTTCTAGAGAACGCCGCCAGAACGCCTGTCCGATTGAGGCACTTTCAACAACGTTTGCGACCAACTCTTCAACCGCCTGAAGATGGGTAAGCGGTTGGGGTGGAACAGTAGTGGTCATGAATACCTAAAAACTCCATGGGGCGAAGAGATAACAACTTCGTTCCCCGTATCGGATGAGGTTACTCGCCCAACGACCTGTGCGGCAATCCCAAATTGCTCGCCGAGCGCGATCACTTGAGGCACAGAAGCGGGGTCCACGCACGCTTCGAGGCGGTGCCCCATATTGAAGACTGCGTACATCTCTTCCCAAGGAATATTGCCGTGGCTCTGAATCAGCGAAAAGATTGGAGGGGTCGGGAACAGGTTGTTCTTTTCGTACCGTACGCCACGACCGAATCGTTTAGCTTTCGCTTGTCCGCCTCCAGTGCAGTGGATGAGCGAATGGATTTTATCCCCGAGGGTGGCAAGGAGTACCTTGATTAGTGGCGTGTAGCTGCGGGTAGGGGAGAGGAGTGCCTCTCCTACTGACATCCCCAGACCTGCTGGGGTATCCGACAGCTTAAAACTACCACGGTACGCGAGATCCTTTGAGAGTGCCGGATCAACTATCTCTGGGTACTTAATTACATACTCAGAATTCAACATCACGTGTCTGGCGAGAGTGAGGCCATTACTACCGATCCCGGAATTAGCCTGCGTCTCGTACCGCGATTTTCCGGTGGAAGAGAAACCTACTATCACGTCGCCTGGGGTTACTCTCCATGTATCGACAAGTTGTGAACGCGGGATTCTTGCGCACAGTGTTGAGTCGACGACGACGGTGCGCACGAGATCTGACATGTCAGCAGTTTCTCCGCCGCCTAACTGAACCGATATGCCTTCAGTAGCTAAGATCTCGGTATACTCTCTGTAGCCGGTGACTATCTCTGCTACAGCGGAATCCGGAATAACGGCTCGATTTCGCCCGATAGTATTACTCAAGAAGAGACCCTCCACGCCACCCGAACATGCAACGTCATCAAGGTTCATCGCCATACTGTCGTACGCGAGGTAGCGAAACGGTAGCACTGAACCTGATTCGCGAAATGCCAGATAAGCGATAATACTTTTTGTTCCAGCGCCGTCAGCGTGCAAAAAGAACGCACTTTCTGGGTCGCCGGCCACGTCAGGTAACGGAGATGCGAAGTAGCGTGCTCCATCCGTTTCGCCAACGGCCTTCAGGACACCAGCTTTTGCGGAGGATGCCCCTAGGGCGGCGTAGGATGCGGACTCTTGAGAGGAGTCCTTAGAGTTGCTTGACATGCTAAAGCCCTTGATCAAAATAGGGAGGGGCGATTCGAGGAGGTCTGGAGAAAGGAAAACAGTAAGCTCAGCTACGGTTGGGTCGTGAAAACAGAGCAGGTGCCGGTGCCCTTTCAGCACCAGTAACCTCTCTGCTTAGCAGTTGAGCTACACGCTACGACCGTTATTTTTTAAGAGACTTAACAAAAAGAAGGAGGCTCTCCACATCATCCGCAGGAAGATCGGCTTGAGCTGGCATTAAAACGCTCAGCCCAACGCCTACGCCACCTTTCTGCATAAGCTCTTTAAATTTCTCATCCGAGGTTGCAAACTTCATCTCTGCACCCTGAAGATTTCGAGGTTTCTGCTCGGGAGGAAGCCCCGCAGCAATAGGACCATCTCCAGCACCCAGTGCACCGTGGCAGCTTGCGCACCGTTCGGCAAAAAGTGTTTTACCCTTAGCGACGTCCGCAGCAAATGCGGCGGAGCAGAGGAGCGCGGAAGAAAGAGCGAGAAGAGTTGCATATTTTTTCATAGGACCACCATCTATTGTGGGACACACTGTACCCTGTCATTAACTGTACCCTGTCATTAACTGTACCCTATCATCAATCGAGGAGAGCGCGGGCTGGATGATAGGAGTGACCCGCGTCGGTTTTCAACAGCCGTTCCGCCAAGAGAGAATCGGTAGCATTTCTGCCCCGGTTCTGTCTTGTTAGAAAGCTTTTACTCGGCAAGTATACGCAGGGCCTTGAGGCTTGGGAAGTAGAGCCAAAACGATGAAGCATTCGTGTCTATGAGTCTACAAAGTTACATTCAAACAAGAACCAAAGAGCAGTGGCAAAATTTCTTCCGGGATCAGTGGATCGCTGGGCGCATCTTTGTTCAGGAGAACGGAGAGATAGCAGCTGCCATTGGATTTTGTGTTGGAATTACTGCCGTACTCTTCTACAAGCTCTTTATTCTCGTCAGCTGCCTCGTAGCTCTCTGCTACCTAACGATTCTGGTAACAGCAGAAAGTAGGAAAGAACACCTCTAACGGTAGATTCGAACGCTCTTGAGAAGCGCGATTCTGCATCATAACTAGTAAGGGGTGGTGGCACTGCAGCAGTGCCGCAAGGTTTTTCTGGGCGTACTCCGTTAAGGTTTTGCAACACCCTGACGTCTGTACTATTGGGGTTTTATGACGAAAGCACCCGGCTCTCTCCTCGGTAACGCGCCTTCAACTCGTTTCCTCACGGTCGCGCAAGATCTCGAAGTCGCAGGCCTTTTATGGAATCCAGAAGTAGGGGATGAGGTTGCGGACCGCGAAGGGGTTCACCCCATAGCCATCCTCGTAGACCCCCAAGGGATGACCCCTAAGGAGCTTCGCTCCACCTACCTATGGCTCCCCACCGTTGAGCAGATGATATTCCAGTTTGAAGCCCGCCAAGCAGTTCTTTTTCACGCGGGGTTCGAGGTGCATGAGAACGATGCTTGCTACAAAACCGTCATTCAGGCTCGCTTCGGGCATATTGAATCGAAAGCTAATTCATTCCGTGCATCCCTCGGCCTGGCGCTCAGGGACTTACTGCTCGCGCCAACTACGTCCGTTATGAATTAACTGACAGCCTTATTTCCCTTGCGGTAACCCTTCAGGCATCGGTAGAAAAAAAGCGCCATGCGACCATATCCCTCAGGGCTGGACGCTACTCGGACTTTAACTCCACCCCTGAACGCTTACGATACCCATCGCGAGAAACAAGGTCTCCCAAAGTGCGCAAACTTTATCGTCCGACTGCTCACAAAACTGAACAGTAATTTCGCAACTTTTTTCCATCCCTGTCGTTTTTCTGGACACCCACGGTTCTCTACAAGAAAATTGATATTCCCTTCGACGTGAGACGATTATTTGTAACCTATTGAAATTGTTGAGTCTGAGAACGCATAAGAGTCGCGCCCCTTTCGGATAGTCAAGAATCTAACATTGACAGCGCGGGTTGGTACGGAGCTTGCCAACACTCTGACAGTGGCTGCCAAGGACGTAGGTTTTAGGCGGTTGAGTTGGGTTCTAGTCGAAAAGACGGGCGGCTCACGGTAGGCCCCTCCCCTGACAGGGAAGGGCCTCCCACTCGATACGCTCAATAGGTTGATGAACAAGGAAGGTTCTCATGATGCATGGTGCAGCTATCGCCTCACTCTCTGATTCTTCGTACGCAGACCAGAGAATTCCAGGAGTCACCACACTCTCTCGAGTTCGAAGTAATACTCCAGACCCCTTCGTCGGGATCGTGAGTGCGTGTCCCGAGATGCAAAAGATCTTTAGCGTCGTAGAGAAGGTCGCAAAGACTCGATCTACTGTCCTTGTGCTCGGCGAAAGTGGAACCGGAAAAGAGCTAATCGCCAGAGCTCTCCATGTACTCAGCGGACGTCCAGGTAAGCTGGTCCCGGTAAACTGCGGCGCTATTCCTGAAGATATCCTTGAAAGCGAGCTTTTCGGGCACGAGAAAGGCTCCTTCACCGGAGCGATAAGCTCGCGAATCGGTCGTTTTCAGATGGCCGATAACGGGACGATCTTTCTAGACGAAATTGGAGAAATGAGCCCACGCCTTCAGGTGAAGCTTCTTCGAGTACTTCAAGAGCGAAAAGTTGACCCTGTTGGTTCCACACGTTCAGTTGATATCGATGTACGTGTTGTGGCCGCTACCAACAAAGATCTGGCCGAAGAAGTGAAAGCCGGGAGATTTAGAGAAGACCTCTTCTACCGACTTCAAGTTGTTCCTGTTGAGCTCCCTGCTCTGCGCGAAAGAGACTGCGATGCTAGACTACTTGCGCAACACTTTCTCAAACGCCAGGCAGTCGAGCTTGGTCGACAACAGCTACGCTTCTCGGAAGCTGCACTCAGTTTCCTCACCTCCTACAAATGGCCAGGTAATGTGCGAGAGCTTGAGAATCTCGTTGAGCGTGTAGCGATCCTGACTGATGGCGATACAATTGAACCGACGGACCTGCCCGACTATCTGTGCGAGGCACCCCGTGCTCTTTCGACCACGATTCACACGGTCGATGTGGAGCTTCCCGCGAGTGGTGTTGACTTCAACTTCTTGGTCGACGACTACGAAAATAAACTCATCGCACAGGCCCTCTTGCAGACGCAAGGAAACAAGAAGGCTGCAGCAAAGCTTCTGGGCCTGAACCGAACCACTCTGGTCGAAAAAATCAAGAAAAAGGGGCTCGAAGGGAAGATCGAAGTGAGTGTCTGCTCTGATGCGCTGGAGATGTAAGAGAGTGATCACTCCCTTTTCGATCAATCACAGAGTTCGAGATCGTGGCCTACGTATCGTCGTAGGGATACTCATCTGTTTATCAATGGGTATTTCGCTGGCCGACGTGAGCTCTGCGCAACATCCCGTTGATGTCCAAAAAGCCTCTGCTAACGGAGAGCACTTCAAAGCGCTCGCTACCTATTTGCTGATTCCAAGCCGACGGATGAATGTTGAAACGCGTGTTGCAGCAGCGCGAAGTGCCTGGGCTTTGGGTCTTCACCGGCAGGCAGCCGACGAGCTTGATATCGTTCTTCGAGAGAAGACAATAGACCCCGATGAGCGAGCACGGCTGACATTCATGCGAGGGGTCATTGACTACCAAGAAGAGCAGTATCAAGAGGCGGCGCTCTATTCAGAGAAAACTATCTCGCTTCTCAAGACTCCCTCGCCGCTACGGGCTCGCGCCTACTTGCTGTGGGGACAGGCCTTCATGCGAATGAAGTCGTACGGTGCGGCGGAGGAACGGTTCAAGAGAGCCCTACCCGAAGCCGACTCGACCGATGTTCCGGAGATTCACTACGCACTGGGTGAGGTTCAGATCAGGCTCGGGAAGCTCCTTGAGGCTGAAGAGCATATGAAAGCGATACCTATGGACAACGACCGAACCCCGTTTGCCGTAAGAAATTTGGCTTCGATAGCGCTTGAGACCGAACAGAACGAGCGGGCAAAATTCTGGCTTCAAAAAGGCCGGAGCGAGTTTCCCGAGGCGTTTCTTGATAGCTGGGCCGAGTATGGGCTTCTAAAAGTCGCTCTAGCGGATGGAGACCTTCTCACCGCACGGCAGCTGGTCGAGGGCGCCGTAAAACAGTACGCCCCATCAGATCCGTGGCTCCTCCTTATGCAGGCTACGATTGAAAAATCTGAGTGGGAGCGACGCGCACAGTTAGGGGCGAGGCAGTGACTATGTTAGCGTCAAAACAAACGCAGGCAGCACTTGATACGGAATCTGCAAACGGGCTTGCGCAACCTAATACGGCACTCTCACGCCTTTTCGAACGGTTCACCGAGAGTAGCAAAAAACTTGAAGATAAATATGCGGCGCTCACAGAGGAAGTAGAGGAACTGAAGGCGCAACTAAGGTGTAAAGAAGAAGAGATTAAACAATCTGAGCGATTAGCGATGCTCGGCGAAACTGCGGCAGCACTCGCGCATGAGGTAAGAAATCCCCTGGGTGCAATTACACTTTTCCTTTCGATGTTGCGGACAGATGTCGAAGATAAGCCGCAAGCAGTGAGTCTCCTCGATGAAATTGAGCGAAGTGTTACGAGCTTAAACAATGTAGTTTCAAATGTATTACATTTTGCAAAAAACAATCGACTTACGACTACACCACTAAACATTCACTCGATCTTGCTCGAACTGAGCCAGCACTTCGGAAATCTTTACGCACCAGGCGTCATACTTGCGACCGATCTTCGAGCGACAGCCTTCCTCACCGGTGACGATCAGGCGCTGCGTCAGTGTGTCTACAATCTCGTGATGAATTCACTACAAGCTACGTGCTTTAAGGGGACAGTGCTCATCTCAACACAAGATGTGCCGGACCCCGACGGTGTTGAGATTGTGATCCAGGATAATGGGCCTGGCATTCCTCCCGAACTTTTACCCCGGCTCTTTGAGCCGTTTGTCTCGGGAAGGCGAGAGGGGACCGGATTAGGCCTTTCGATTGTTCGACGAATAGTAGAAGCACACGGTGGAAAGATTAAGGCAGAGAATACACCGAGTGCTCGATTTACAATTCATTTGCCTCGTAGGGCCTCAGAAGCCCAGTCGGGTAAATAGGGAGAAGCAGCATGGATGAAGTAGAGTACACGTCAGACCCGTCAGAGAAGTCGCCTTCAACAGCAGTTCCGCACCGTGTGCGAGTACTGGTTGCAGACGATGATCCGCATATGCAACTCGCGGTTAAAACCTGTCTGATGCGTAAAGGGTATGACGTTATTGTGGTGAACAACGGGCTGTCAGCGCTTCAGGCGATTGAAGGTGATAGCTCTTTTGAGCTAATAGTCTCGGATCAACAGATGCCCGAAATGTCTGGCCTCGAGTTCTTGGCCGCTCTTCAGAAGAAGGGCATCGAAACTCCACTCATCATGATAACGGCCTACGGCACGATCACCCAGGCGGTCGAGGCGATGCAGAGTGGTGCAGCAGATTTCATTTCAAAGCCCTTCTCTGCCCCAGATCTTGAGCGTGTAGTTGAGCGAGTGTTGCTCCCCGAGCACCGCGCTTCTCGTCAAAAAAGTGGTACGAAACGCGGAGGGCGACCGATCATCACCAACGACCCTCTGATGATCCGTGTGCTCGAAGTTGCTGAGGCAGTCTCCCGCAGTGACGCGACCGTTCTGGTACAGGGTGAGTCTGGCACCGGTAAGGAACTCATCGCACGTTTTGTACACACGAGTAGTCCACGATCGAATCAGCCGTTCGTTGCTGTAAACTGTGCTGCCCTTCCGGCGAGTCTCCTTGAGAGCGAGCTGTTCGGTCATGAAAAAGGTGCGTTCACAGGCGCGCAGAACCGAAAGATCGGTAAATTTGAGTTGGCTCACGGCGGAACAATTCTACTGGACGAGATCTCCGAGATGGAGTTCGCTCTGCAAGCGAAACTTCTGCGTGTGTTGCAGGAGCGTGAAGTTGATCGGGTCGGAGGGAAGGACCCGGTGAGTATCGATGTACGGGTATTAGCGACAACGAATCGCAATCTTGAAGAGAGTGTTAGAGAAGGGAAATTTAGAGCAGATCTCTATTATCGATTGAACGTTATCCCACTGACGTTGCCGCCACTTCGAGAGCGACGTTCCGATATAAAGCTTCTAACCGAGCACTTTATGCGGCAGTACCTCGGCGAAAAGGCGCCGATGCTTCCCGTAGAGGTGACGCAAGCACTGATGAATCACTCGTGGCCGGGAAACGTGCGAGAACTGCAAAACGCTGTACAGCGCGCAGCGATCTTATCGCAGGGCTCAACTCCAAGGGAAGCTGATTTCCTTCTCGGTAATGGACTTGCAATGCAGATAGAGGTCACTAAGTTAGCACATCGATACCCGGAAGTTTCCGAGACAGAGCGATACCTTCCGAGTGGAATGTCCGCTCCTACGTCGATAGTGGAAACCGACTTAAATCTTCCGCGAACGATCGATGGTAGGTTGATGATTCGATCGGGGCTCACTGTGCAGGAGATGGAGAAGACCCTTATCCTTGAGACACTTCGATCGACGCAGAACAATCGTACGGAAGCAGCGAAGCTTTTGGGGATTAGTATTCGAACGCTTCGAAATAAACTGCATGATTATCGGCAGGATGGGGATGTGATTGACGAGTAGGGGTGTGGCTTTGCTGCGGTGCGCTGCTAAGCGCAGCAGTGGAAATTGAGGCAATGTCGTACAGCTGTCGCGTGAGCTAATGGCGCTAGCTAAAGTAGACCTGTATTGGGGCAGAAGTCAGTCAAGATAATACTGCTCTTATTGCTGCGGTGATACCTGATCGCCATCATACCGATGCTAATAACACATGGTATTTTCATATTTTACATTGTACCAAAATTTGTAGGTTCTTATGACGGTCAAGCTGTTTCGTGCTTTGATTCTCTCCACATTTTTCGCTGCAATTGCATTCGCCGAAACACCTCATCAAAATGCAGTCGATGCACTTAACGAGCTGCTGAGAGGACAGCATGCTGCAGTGGAAACTTACACCCAAGCATTGGAAAAGCTCGGAGGGTATTCTGACGCAGATCCACTTTTCGCGGCTCTGTTGGACCATAAGGCAGCGGCGGCGGCGACAATTAAAGAGATTACCCGCTTAGGTGGAGCAGCAACCCCGACTTCTGGAGTGTGGGGAGCGTGGGCACAGGCCGTTACTGGGGGAGCCAAGCTTCTGGGGAATAAGGCCGCTCTCAAAGTTCTTAAGGAGGGGGAGGAACACGGAATAGAGGAATACGAGGAAATCCTGAACCAGGGTGAAGTTGCGTCAACGTTTAAAGAGCAGACGAAAACCAATTTTCTTCCAAACCAGAAGAAGCACATAGCGGCGCTAGATCGTCTAATGACGCCGCTGTCTTAATTGGGTTCTTGACTTATCTTGGACTAGAACTTATTCCGCAGCAGCCTTGGCCAAGGGGGACACGCTCCAGGTCATCACGGGAGTGGTAGACCAACTCGTCGCCGGCTGCCCCTGCGCCTCTCATGCTGCGTCTCGGCCCAGGTCCGTGAGAAATCCAGGTTAGCCTCTTAGCTCAATATTCAGTTATATTTTGAGCGGTATAGATCTCTAATGAGTAAATTAGTCTAATTCAGCATCATAACCCATATTGACGAAACAATTCGGCAATCTTATATTGACGAAACAGTTCGGCAATATTTATGATATCTTCACAACTACTAGAAATTGCAGCGTATTGGAGCTTTTGGGAGAGGCCGGTAACTCGCTCTGTTACGAGAGCTGTAAAGCTACCGGCCCAACTAGACAGTAAGACGGCCCTTGTAATTCAAGGTGTCCGTAGGTGCGGGAAATCCACACTTCTGACCCAACTCATACAACATTACCGGCTTACCAAGGCGAACTGCCTGTTTATGAATTTTGAAGATCCGAGACTTGTCGGCTCACTCACACCGGATCTTTTGGATCAAATTGTAGAAACTTTTTCAGAAGGACGAAGCGGCGACCTCTATTTTTTCTTTGATGAGATACAAAATGTAGAAAACTGGGAGTTGTGGGTAAACAAGCGAATCGAGCGACCAGGGCGAGAACGCTTTGTTGTGACTGGCTCTAACGCCCGATTACTGTCCAGAGAGTTAGGAACTAGTCTAACAGGACGATATAGAATCGTTGAATTGTATCCATTTTCATTTGATGAATACATGACCTCGTTCTCTGATCATAACCTGCAGGACTATTTGGTTAGTGGGGGATTTCCTGCCGCAGTTACTTCTCCAGATCGAGACGAGATTTTAAGGCAGTACTTTAACGACATCGTAGAGCGCGACATCGTTGCCCGAGCCGGCATAGCAAATGGGCGTGCCCTTAAGCAGATTGTAAAGATGCTCTTTGAATCTGTTGGCACGGAGTGTTCATTTCGAAAATTAGCGGGAGCAGCCGGACTTTCTGCAGACACCGTTGCAACATATATTGGTTATTGTGAGGATGCTTATTTAGTCGGACAGTGCCCGTTTTTTTCTTTTTCTGAACGGCAACGGATACGAAGAAATAGTAAGTTTTATCCAGTAGACTCTGGGTTACGCCGAGCGATCGTCACAAAGACCGGACTCGATATTGAAAAAGATTTTGAGGTGAATGTGTACCTAACGATGAGGCGTCATGGAATATCGCCATCATATTGGAAGGGTAAGGGTGAGGTTGATTTCATAGTACAGAATAGGAAGGGGATTATTCCAGTTCAGGTGACCTTCGAAGAGCTTAAGCCTCGGCACACGACTGCTTTGGAAGAATTCTATCGAGAGTTTCCTCAGGCCTTGGAGGAAGTGGTGTGTACTCCAGATAATTTTCCGCGGGCAATTGAGGAACTTGCGGATTGAGGAA
>JAYVGZ010000260.1:0-3600 GCA_043771805.1 Pseudomonadota bacterium | reverse complement strand
GGGGTGGATTTGCGGATGCAAATCCGGGGTGAAAACAACTAAGCGTTCACAAAAGCGGACGACGGGCGACCAGCCCGTTGACCATGAAAGGCTCGCCTTATGATTAAAGCTGTCCTCGTAAGGCCCCTGATTTGTGAATAAAATACCCCTCGTGAACGCTTAAGATTATTATGATTACCGGTGAAGTAGAGATGGAGAAAGTTACTCTGGCAATCGAGGCCGGAGTAGATGAGTACTTAATGAAACCGATCACTACCGAGACCTTTAGAGAGAAATTAAGGTTAATAGGGATAGAGACCCCATCCGCTTGACGCTTGCCCCTGTTGAGGCTCCGCGACCAACGTGTTTTCCCTACTCTTGCGTTAACTAGCCTGAATTTCTCACGGACCTCGGCCGATTGGGCCGAGGTCCGTCAGAAAATCCTTTGAAAAAATGGCCCTTCTTGGCCATTTTTTAAAGCGGGGGTCTTTGATTCGCCAGGACACAGTGTCGAACCAAAGACCCCCTGCAAATCAGCGCTAATTTACTCAATTGGCAACACCATCCGGGTGTTGCACCCTGAATGCCGTGAGGCATTCAGGCTAGTGGCTTGAAATCCTGCATCCCCATGCTTACTCCCTAGCACCGAGTATTTTTTGTGCAGACAGGCTATGGAAAAAACAACCGAAAACTTTCAGACCGAAGTCAACGAGCTCCTCCACCTTATTATTCACTCGCTTTACTCCCACCCGGAGATATTCCTTAGAGAGTTAATCTCGAACGCCTCCGACGCATTGGATAAGTTAAAGATAGAGGCCCTAACCAACTCGGCCCTTACTCCTCAGGGCTACGAACCCTTAATTCGGCTAACTCCGTGCCCCGAAGCACGCACCCTTACCATCGTCGACAACGGCATCGGAATGACCGCCGAAGAGATCCGCGAAAATTTGGGTCGTATCGCTCATTCAGGGACCAAGCAGTTCAAGCTCGCCAAAGAGCAGAACACCGACCTCATCGGCCAATTCGGCGTCGGCTTCTACTCAGCCTTTATCGTGGCTGATCGGGTAGTAGTTGAAACTCAAAAAGCGGGCTCAAGCGAGGGTGTGCGGTGGGAGTCTGAAGGGAAGGGAAGTTTCTCTGTTGAGCCATGCGTTCGCCCTGAAGGTGCAGGCACCTCGATTACCCTCTACCTTAAAGAAGCGGATAAAGAAGAGGGCGGCCTTCAAGATTTCACCGAAGAGTGGGTATTGAGATCGGTAGTAAAGAAACACTCTGACTTCATCTCCTATCCCGTCAAGATGGAGGTCTCACGCACCCAGAAAAGCACGGTGGATTCGTCTGAAGAGGTCACAACTCTCGAGGACGTTGTGCTCAATACGCAGAAGGCGATCTGGACGAAATCACCGAGCGAGATCTCTAAAGAAGAGTACACGGAGTTCTACCAACACGTGTCTCACGACTATACGGCTCCGCTTAAGACGATTCACTACCGTGCCGAGGGAACGATCGAGTTTCACGGGCTGCTCTATATTCCAGAGAAGCGCCCCTGGAACTTTGATTACGAAGGAACTGAGAAAGGTCTTTCACTGTACGTGAAACGCGTCCTCATTATGAATGATTGCGAGGACCTCCTCCCTCCCTACCTCAGGTTCGTGCGAGGTGTAGTTGACAGTAGCGATCTTTCTCTCAATGTTTCCCGAGAGATCTTGCAGCAGGATCGCCAGATCGCGCAGATCCGTCGCGCGCTCACGACGAAAGTCATTAAAGCACTCGCTGACATGTTGAAAGATGAGCGTGAGCAGTACGAGAAATTCTGGAGCAACTTCGGCCCTACTGTGAAAGAAGGGATCGTACGAGAGCCAGAAAAGAAAGATACGCTTCTTCCGGTGCTGTTGTTCAACACGACTCAGGGCGAAAAACTGAGCACCCTCGCCGAGTACGTAGATCGAATGAAGCCGAACCAACCAGCGATCTACTACATTACAGGTCAATCACTCGACGTCCTAAGAGGCAGCCCGCTGCTTGAACGCCTCAAGCAGAAGGAGTACGAGGTGATCTTACTCGACCACCCCGTCGATGAGTTCGTGACGAGCAAGCTTGACTCATTCAAAGACCATCCTTTTACCTCTATCGCGGCAACTGACCTCGAGTTGGATAACGAAGAGGAGAAGAAGGGTCGAGAAGAAAAACTCAAAGAGAAGCGCGAGCAGCTCGGGTCGCTCATTGAAGTGGTGAAGGAATCCCTGGCAGATCACGTGAAGGACGTTCAGCTTTCCTCTCGCTTGACTGAGTCGGCGGTGTGCCTTGTCAACGATGCCGGTAACCCACAGTTTATGGAGCAGATGTACCGACAGATGGGGCAAGAGGTACCAAAGACGAAACGGGTGATGGAGATTAATCCAGACCACCCACTCTTTGCGCGAATGCAGACCCTCTCCCGTGATGCCCAAAAGGACTGGTCCGAGCTTCTGTATTTTCAGGCCTTGATCAGTGAGGGCACGAAGGTTGAGGACCCGGCCTCATTTGTTCGTAAGATGACGAAAGTCATGGTTGACTCCGCGGGAGTCTAAGGACTTCGATCGCAAAGCAGAACACCCCTTTGAGAGGCTTAACCCCTTGGGTGTTCTGCTGCGCCTCCTCCCTGGCTTGAATCCCTTCGAGCAATTCCCTTTGACACACTGCCGGATTACCGCTACCCCTGGCCCTAACGCCTGAAAAATATCGGGCGCAAGGAGCAAAACATGGCACCCCGTATCAGTCGCAGAACATTTTTAGCGGCCGCAGCGGCATCCCTTCTGGTTTCTCGCTTAGGTGCCGTATCCAGAGCGTACGGTCAGGGCGAGCGTATTCTGGTCCTCGGCGCCGGGATGGCGGGGCTCGCGGCGGCCCGTACACTAGTTGATCGCGGACACACTGTAACGGTTCTCGAAGCCCGCCCGACTATCGGAGGGCGTATCCGGACCGATACTTCTCTCGGGGTTCCCGTGGATCTTGGGGCGTCATACATCCATGGCACGAAGGGAAATCCGCTCGTTGGCCTCGCAGCGCGGTTTGGTGCAGAAACGTACGATACTGATGCAGATCAAGAGCTGTTTGTTGATGCAAGCGGGGCTTTCGTCCCCCCGAAAATAGCTAACAGGGCGCGAGCGGATTATAGGGCCCTCTTCGAAAAACTTCTGGCAACTAAAGAGGGCCTCGAAAGAGATCGCTCCGTTCAAAGTGCTGCAACTCCCCTACAGAAAGCCATTCGAGCGCGGAGCGGCGCTGTCTCAGGTAATCTCATCGACTTTCTTGTAAAGTCGAACTTCACACTCGAATTCGGGGCGGATTTAAAGGATATGTCCCTTCTTTACCTTGACGATGAGGAGGGATTCAAGGGTCCTGATCTACTTCTAAAGAAAGGATACATTTCTCTCATCAATGGTCTTTCGCAAGGAATTGATGTTCAACTTAACCAGATCGTGACAGCCGTCAGCCTCGCTGGATCTAAGGTGACGGTCACTACCACATCCAACACCTTCGACGCCGATAGAGTGATTGTCACCCTACCCCTCGGTGTTCTCAAGCGATCGGACATCACGTTTTCACCCCCTCTTGCGCCGTCAAAGCGCAAAGCTATTT
>JAYVGZ010000259.1:0-6265 GCA_043771805.1 Pseudomonadota bacterium | reverse complement strand
TTCAAGCGCATCGACCAGGCCAATAATGCCCGAATTGAGCATTTCCTGAATGTCGACGTCTTTCGGTAATCTACCAGAGAGGCGATGCACCACCTTTTTCACAAGGGGGAGATAACTACGAATCAGATCCTCTTTCTCGTAGTCATCGACGCTTCGATAAGCTTCTACGGCTGAACGTTTAGGCTTTGCCACCGTTTATCTCCTCATAGCTAGCCATCGCCTTGTTCACTATCCAGAACGTGAATACGATCAGGAACGACACCCCGAGACAGTTGTAAACGATCTTACTCGTTCTTACTCCCTCTGAGACGCCACCAATGAACAGTACAAGACATGCAAGCAGTGTTGTCAGATTTCCAAGGGCCTTAATGAGGAGGAACCGCGTCGGTCTCCTCTTCTCTTCAGCAGCTGGCTTCTTCGCCATTTGGCATTACCTCCAGCAACTGACGGAAGAAAAACTGCATTCCACCCTTAACCCGTTGCGTCGGACCATTCTCATCGATTCGACGAGCTATCCCCGACAGCGCCATGCCTGCTCGACTAGTTGGAAACTGCGCAACCACAGGTTTTTGGCCCATGATGCACTCCCGTACCACCGGATCGGTCGGTACCCAGCCGAGGTACTTCACCTCAACCCTCAAAAACCGCTCTACTGCCCCTGCCAATTTTTTAAATGCCCCGCGTGCCTCATCCTCTGAAGTCACGTTATTCACCACGACCGAGATTCGCTTCTCACCGTAGTTTGCACTCATAACCTTTATGAGTGCATACGCATCAGTGAGAGAAGTCGGCTCTGCTGTGATGACGCACACTACCTCCGCAGCAGCGCTGTTAAAGTACATCACGTCTGAGCCAATTCCTGCGGGCGTATCGATCAAGAGGTAGTCGAACCGGTGTGCGACTCTCTCAATCTCTTCCATCAGAAACAGCTTCTCCTCTGAACGGAGCGACTGCATGTCTTCAATACCGCTTGCTGCCGGGATGATAGAAATGCCCCCGGGCCCCTCTAGAATGATATCGTCAAGTGAAGCTTCCCCCTTTAGGACATCGTGAAGATTTCCTTTCGGCTTTAGACCTAGAAGCACATCCACGTTCGCGAGCCCTAAATCGGCGTCGAGAACAAGCACTGAGCGACCTTGATTCAATAAGTTAGCGAGGCCGATCCCTACATTTGTGACTGTATGGGTCTTGCCAACTCCGCCCTTCCCACTTGTAAAGCTCAAAACCCGAGTCACTGACTTCCCCGTCATCGCTTTAGAACCTTGCTTTCCTTGGGAGTATGAGCCCGTGCGCAAACCAGCAGCTTGATCTTCAATTCCCCGCTCACTCTTTTGATTCATTCAGTCCCCGTAATGACTCTACTATGTTGTTGTTTGGTGATTTCTCACTCAAAAATTCATGGATTCTCGTAGTCCTATTTTCGAAAACGATACCAGCACCGGTCAGTGCATACGTCTCATCAGCATCCAGGCTAATCTGCGCGGCGAAGCGGGCTCGATATCCTCGGGTACGCGTTGCCCGGTTGTAAGAAATGAAAGCGGAAGCCCACTTCGAAAGAGAGTATTGATCACCGGGCCTAGGTGGCCACTCTCATCTACTTTGGTAACAAGAGACCGCGTACATCCCAGACGAGAATATGCGCTGACAGTTGCTGCAAGATCGTAGTCATTACTAGGGGCCGCCATCACCACAAGTTTCTCGGCGTCTTTACTCGCACTGAAGAGCCGCTCAAGCTGCCCTAGTCTGTCTCCGTCACGTGGGCTTGCTCCGGGGGTATCAACGAATATGAGGTCACACCCGCTCAATCTGCCTACCGCCTCTGGCAATCGCTGCTCTACGGGCAAGCTTTCGTCGAGACTCACAATTGGAGCACCGAGAAGCTTGGCGAAGGCCATAAGGTGGTACTCGGCACCGATTCGGTAGCAATCAGCAGCCACAAGCCCGACGCGCGCGCTGAAGGCCATCTGTAGGCGAGCGGTTAGTTTCGCTATAGTGGTTGTTTTCCCTACCCCGGTTGGTCCAAGAAGCGCGACAACACGCGCGCCGTTCGGCACTTTCGGGTCAAATTTCAAAACTCGACTGAGAGCTTTCCCTAAACTTTCAGTCCCGGCATCACCACTTCGTAGCTGGCTGCTGCACCGTGAAACGATCTCTGCATCAATTCCATTAAGTTTAAGCGCAGCCATCGGATCCGAGTCTCGATATAGATCGGCTAACATGGCAAGCGAGGGATCTTCGTGCTCTATCACGACGGGGATTTCATCGGGTGTCCCCCCATCAATAAGTCCAATCTCGATCTCCACACATCGAGCACCGTCATCGCGGGTATTGAGTATAACCACATTCTCTCCAAGCTCTGTTCGAACTTGGCGCATGAGCGCGTTAACCGACTCACCCCTAAACGTCCTTGTCTTCATAGTGTGGTCCCTTTACTACACGGATTCATTAATCTTTGTTCGCTCAATCGCTTATCAGTCATCAAGTCCTAGTACGCCTAGAGACTGTACTTTCGTATTTGCCGCTATCTCATGGTGGCTGATGACGGCGTATCCAGGCGCAAACCTATCAACAAAATTGAAGACTGCAGCTCTCAGATGCCCAGGGGCGAGGAGTATCGGAGTTTGTCCTATCTCCCCGAAACGTTCGGCAGCACGGGCAAGCTTGTTGATGATGACCTGAGCGACACTTGGCTCAAGTGCTAAGTACGAACCTTCATCGTTCTGCTGAAGCGCCTCACTCAATGTGCGCTCTAAATTTGAGGTCAAGCTTATGAGTGGAAGAACACCATCGGGAGTAATGTATTTTGCGGTGATCGATCGTGAAAACTTGCGTCTCACGAACTCAGCAAGCTTCTCGGGACTCTTCACATTTGGGGCCCAGTCTGCCAGTGTCTCGAGAATTGATCGCAGATCACGGATGCTGATCTGCTCGCGGAGGAGAAGGCCCAGTACTTGTTGGACCCCGCCCACGGAGAGCACTCCAGGAATCAATTCCTCGATAACTTTGGGAGCCTGTTTCTGCATATTGTCGACCAGGTATTGCACCTCCTGTCTACCGAGGAGCTCGGACATGTGCGACCTCACAAGTTCGGTAATGTGAGTTGTGACAACCGTTGAAAGGTCAACGACGGTGTAACCTGCAAACTGCGCCCGCTCTTTATCTCCTTGAGCGATCCAGAGCGCATCGAGACCAAATGCTGGTTCTTTTGTCGGTGTACCGGCTACGGGGTTTGCCACATTACCCGGGTCCATCGCCAAGAGGTGGTGGGGTTTCAAGCTTCCCGACCCAATTACAGTTCCTTTCAACATGAACCGGTACTCAGATGACTTAATACGAACGTTGTCGCGAATGTGGATCGGCGGAACGATAAAACCGTAATCAAGAGCAAATTGACGTCGGATAGAACGAATCCGCTCTACCAGATCACCGGTCTCAACGATCTGAACCAACTCATAACCGACCTCTAGCTCGAGTGTATCGACTGCAAGCAATCCAGTAACTTCCTCGGTACTACCCGGCTTAGGACCTACCGCCTCAGCTGGCTTCGCCTTGGCTTCGATCTCATTCTTCTTCTGGAGGTCTTCGATGGTTCGCTGCTTCATGATGCCGATAGCACCCGTACCGAGACTCAGAAGTATAAAAGGTAAGAAAGGGAGACCCGGAAGAAGTGCCATTGCAAGCGCAACAGCTGAGGTCAGGTACAGCGGCTTATTGCTCTGACCCAACTGCCCCAGCACTTCGGTACCGAGATCATCGCCAGATGCAGCGCGCGCCACAATCAGGCCCGAAGCAGCCGATATGATAATCGATGGTATCTGGGCAACGAGTCCCTCACCGATTGTCAAAATGACGTACGTCTCAGCAGCACCGCGCCAGTCCATCCCGTGTTGCAATATTCCGATGAGCAGGCCGCCGACAATATTGATTCCAATAAGAATGACAGCCGCACCGGCATCTCCCGCAACGAACTTCGCGGCACCGTCCATCGCTCCGTAGAACTCTGCCTCTTGAGCGAGCTCCTTTCTTCGTACCTTCGCCTCTTTGTCATTAATGAGTCCGATATTAAGGTCAGAGTCGATAGCCATCTGCTTACCAGGCATCGCGTCCAACGTGAATCGCGCTGCTACTTCTGCAATACGGCTTGAGCCCTTGGTTAAAACCTTAAGGTTTACAATGTTGATACAGATAAACATTACGATACCGACCAAATAGTTTCCGCCTACCACAAACTGTCCAAAGGCCTGAATAACGTGTCCGGCCGCATCGAAACCATCTTGGCCGTTAAGGAGAATAAGACGGGTAGATGCGACGTTCATCGACAAACGAAAGAGCGTTGTTACCAGCAACAATGCGGGGAAGGACGAGAACATGAGAGGCTTCTCGATGTAGAGAGAGCTAAACAGTACGACCAATGAAACAACAATATTGACTGCGATACAGATATCAAGGACCCATGTTGGCAAAGGGAAGATCAGGATCGTAAGAACACCGATCAAGACAACTGGTATCAAGAGATGATTGTAGAGCGGCTTCGCCATCGGAGAATTTGCTGCTAACACTGACGCCATACTAAGCCCTTTTGAATAACGGAGCGGTTACAGTTTTCATCGCGTCGCCCTTGACGCTCGGTGCGGATTCTTTAGTCGGAATACGTACGCCAAGACCTCCGCCACTGCCTTGAAGAGTTCGCGCGGAATTTCGCTCCCCACTTCCGTAGCGGCATACAGCGCACGAGCCAGGGCTTTGCGCTCAAGCACTGGAATGTTGTTTTCGCGCGCAATCTCTCTTATTTGCTGCGCGATGAAGTCGGTACCCTTCGCAACCACGATTGGTGCTGCAAAGTTCTTGCGATCGTATTTTATAGCAACGGCGTAATGAGTTGGATTGGTAACCACAACATCAGCAGTCGGCACGGTGGTTCGGAGTCGTGCCGCAGCCCGCTGAAGACCTTTGGCGATCATTTTCCGTTTCGTTGATTCATCACCTTCCGTCGCTTTCCGCTCGTCCTTTACCTCATCTTTGGTCATCTTGTTTTGTTTGAACCATCGGAACTTTCCGTATCCGTAGTCAAATGCGGCGACGACTATGAAGATGTACACGATCTTCCAGAATACGGTATTTACGGCGGCGCCTGTAAGAGCCATCACATCGGGAATAGAAGTGTGAATGAGCTTCACCATCTCAGGTGCATACCCACGCAGCGCGAAGTAGGCTATCGGAGAGATAAGAACTAACTTCGAGAAAGCCTTGAGAAAGTTGACGAGTCCGTTGATGGAAAGTATTCTTTTTAGACCCGCAATCGGGTTCAAGAAGCTCCAGTTAAACTTGATCCACTTTTCTCGACGATTCCAACCCGTTTGAAGAAACACCGCGAGGCTTGCCACAGTGCCGACGCATAGCAACATCAAAAGCAGGTTTGGTAGAAGAAGGAGGAGCAATCGGATAAAGCCATTGAGTAGATCATTGAGATCAAGGGGTGCCGGATTCTCAATCATCTGAAACGATCGGCGCAGCACGAACTGCATATCCATGTAGAGGCTTTGCCAGGTCCATGAGAGCATCAAGAAACCCATGATGAGCACTACGAGATGCTCAAGGTCCTGAGAATGGTGAAGCGCTCCTTCCTTGCGGATCTCGCCCATCCTCCGGTCGGTGGGCAATTCGGTGCGTTGTTCTGGTAGGGACTCGGCTGACATACAGGGAGATCTTCCTAAGCCGTCCCGCCACTGGATTCGCCCGAGGTGTCAAACCATAGACACCTGGCGTCCCGAGGGCGCAGCTTGGAGAGAGAACAGCAAGGAGCATGCCCCGGTTAAACAGAATATTATCGATGGGTTAGGAAAAGGCAGGTGTCAATATTCTGTAAAAACATCATCGTGTCCTCTCTAAGAAATAGGAAATAGGAAGATCGATTAATTCCTGAGCCGGTCCAGTCACTTTAGGTGGTATCGGTGCCTGCTTCGTTTAACACGGTTGAAATTGGGGGCGTCTGATACCGTTCTGGCTCAGGAAAGAGGCAATGACATGAAGTCATAAGTTGTGCTGGTCAGTTGAGTGCAGTCAACCAGTCATGTACGAAGTGGCAAAGGTCTCCATGCCTGATGAACTAATTCAATGCAAACTCGCTCTTACAAGGTTTCTAGCCGAAGTCATGGAGCGAGCCCCGTTACTAAGGAGGCGGATGAATAGGCTACAACTACCCCGAACATTATTGCCCGCCTCCTTAGTATTTTTGCTGCTTTTGCGCGCATCCGCGCGCCACTTA
>JAYVGZ010000258.1:0-11532 GCA_043771805.1 Pseudomonadota bacterium | reverse complement strand
CCCCAAACCCTTCCTCACTAACGCCTCAATATGCGGCTCCATCAATACGCCAAGCGCCTGCCTCGCTTCTCCCGCTCCAGCGTGGAATCGAAGCCGATGAAGAAGGACAAATGGCGACATGTACCGAAGGTCATCCTCAGTTGCATAGTCACGTCCGTTCACCAGAGCCCACGCTCGCGTTGCTGTTTGAAGCATAAGAGCGGCGCGCGTTGAAGCACCGAACTGAATCATAGGATTCCCTCGCGTGGCTTGCACGATGTCGATCATTGCTGTTCGCAAGTTCGGTGAAACGTGGACGTGCGAGCACACTTCTCGTGCCGCAAGAATATCGCTCCGAGTGCATACAGCACCGATGTTCATCGAGCCATCTTGGATTGCATCGTGTTGCTCAAGGATTTCGTACTCGGTCTTCGCATCAACGTACGACATCGGAATCTTCAACAAGAATCGATCGAGTTGCACCTGCGGGAGCGGATAGGTACCAGCAATATCGAGCGGGTTCTGAGTCCCTAGGACGAAGAAGAGTTGATCGAGTGGGCGAGTAACGTTATCAAGCGTCACCTGCTTTTCAGCCATGCACTCGAGGAATGCGGCCTGAACTTTTGGCCCTGTGCGGTTGATCTCGTCGGCGAGCACGATGTGAGCGAATACTGGGCCGTGCATAAAGTGAAACTGAGTTGTTTTGGGGTCAAAGATATTTACGCCGAGCACGTCTCCGGGAAGCATATCAGGTGTGAATTGAATTCGACGGAACGGCACTACTGGCTCACTGCACCGGGACGGGTAGGGGGTGCGACCCTGCTGATCCTCGGCGATAAGTCGACCGAGGGTTTTTGAGAGTGTTGTCTTTCCAGAGCCGGGATAGTCTTCGAGCAGAACGTGCCCGTCCGCAATGAGGCTTGAGATCACCAAACGAATGGTATCATCACGACCGCGAATAACTTTTTGCAGGCTCGAACAGAGCTTATGAACCGTCCCTGCGGCTGCTTCGAACATGTCAGGAGTTACCACCATTTGAGATTTCCTCTTCAAAGATACTATCGGCTAATTTGTTTACCACTGCATTGGGATCGTTGTCTTCAGCACTTCTATTTTTCGACGCGACAGAGCGACATGAAAAGACAAGTCGGTGCTTACCATCCGTATCACTCGCTGCGCGAACTGAGCACTCGGCCCTCTTGTTGCTAGATTCTTCAAAAGGGCCTGACAAAAGTGTCGAGCGTAGAGCTTTCGATGCAGCACTTGCGTCGAGCGATACCGGTAGCTTTAGCCCGTGATTCCGAAGAGCTGCTGGATTAGCTATTAAAACGCGGTAGGCTAACTCATGGTACCGGTCTGACGAAGAATCTAATAGCTTCATGCGGTAGATTGACGCCTGCACCTTCAACAGTTCGTCGTATTTTGATCGCGCACGCTGAATCACAGAGTCGAGCAGGGTAGTTCCTTCACTTCGGTCCCACCACCCGAGAGAACTTTCAGCGAGGTATTGAGAATAGAATATCTGCGCTGGCGGCCTGGAATCTTCACTTCGCTGCTTCTCAATTCGTCGAAGGACTGCAGACCTTGAGAAGCCCGAAAGAGCTTCTCCAAGGGTCGGGTACTCGAGGAGACTATCCGTATTGCGAATGTTGATATCCTCGAGATCGTTAAGGTTATCAATAAGGACCTGCCTAGCTCGGCGAAGTAACCACCAAGAGCGGAATGAATTGGAAAGTTTTTCTTCCTTGATGCGGTACCACTCTCCCCAAGAGAGCGGACGGTACGACTCTAGAAGACTATTTTTACGGGCGAGTGCTTGGCCAAGTGAGAGTGTCGCCGCTGCGATCAGGTCGTCTTGATTGGTTCCAATCTTTCCAAACCATTGGGTGCCCTCTAGGGCAGCTTCGAACCGCCTTATGGCACGATCAATGTGGCCAGAGTGCAGATCGATTCGCCCACGAGCAAGACTTACAAGAGCGGAGTACTCTTCGCCGTTTCGAAGAGGAAACTGCGCCATGCACTGTTGAAAACCGTCGATGGCAGACGCGGCGGCATCGAGCTTAAGCTGTTCGATATACAAGAGTACGACATTGAGCGTTGGAAGCACGTGTTCGCAGCCGTCCTTCAGGCCGGTAGCACGAAGGAACTGGGATTCAGCTTTGTCGTCCTCGAACATTTCCCTAAAAACCTCACCCACATTGTTGAGTGGAGTCGCAGGTTGACCCTCTGAGCCTTGTGCCATTTCATAGGCGATGGCTTTGCGGAAGACTTCGATCGCCTCCTGACGCTGCTCGTTCATCGATAGAAGAATACCCAGCATATTGAGAGTTCTTCCTGGCTCTGCCTCAGTAAGAATGCCCAACCGCGCTACGCGGATAGCTTCCTGCAGACGCCCGAGCTTCATAAGAACCCACGCTCTTGAGCCCGGGTACCACTCTGCGTAGTAGCCGTTAGAGGTGAATTCATCGAGGGCATCGAGGGACCCCTGGTAGTTATCTAGGTTGAGGCGACCCTGACTGATGAAATAAATAATGCGGCTGTGATCTTGCTGCAATTTCCGAGTTGAGTACGGTGGATTCCCGTGTTGTTTTAGGAAAAGCGCCTCCGCCTGTTTGATGTATTTCATAGCGAGTCGGAAGTGACCAACGTGCACCATGTAGTAGCCAGCAAGCATTGTGTAGGCATCTACCTGCTCCGGGTCTTTTTGAAGAGCTTTTAAAAGCTTTGTTCGACCGTCGAGGAGCCGCTCAGTTTGAAGCAGGTCTTCTCCTTCACGAATCAACTGCTCGGCGGATTTATCTTTATCGTCGCCAGCAAAAAGTTCGTCTGAGCCTAGGTAATCAAATGGATCGAGTGGGTCGTAGACGGTGCCATTCGGTGTTTTTTCATTTGGTAAACTGTTGCCATCGGTTTCTTGTGCGTGGGCGTCGTACCGAGCACATGTCAGCGCGAAGGCAGCTACGCCCAGCACAAGATATCGAGAGAAGTGGAAAGATGATTTCGTTACCATTTTCCACCTCCGAGCAGTTTAAACACTGAACTCGGATTAAGCGCACCCAAGAGCCGTTTCCACCACGGCATCGCTTTGATCACTGTGTTAGCCTTCGAAATAGCAGCGGTAACATCCGTGGAAGAGAACACCGGCGACAAATTCTTTCCTGAAACAGGGGAGTACGTCGCCTGAAGGAGGAGCTTAGTAAGAGGGACTAAGGCCTGGTTCGGAACACGCGCTGCAAAATCAGATCGTGTCTCACCAAAGCGGCGCCCAATTCCTACATCGTCAAAGGCTGATGCTGCCGAAAGATAGGCCCACCGCAGCTTTCTTCTCGGTGAAGAGAAAACCTTCCATCCAAAAACTAAGAACACTTTACAAAGAATAATGAGCGCGACGAGAACGCCCACACTGCTCAGTACAAGACTCTGCTTTGGAACCCAATCCTTCGGCTCGTCTGTCATTCCAGCTTCGTCTTTTGCGATATCGGGTGGCAGGATCTCTTCGCCTGGATCAAGCATGCCCATAAGATCTTCGAGCAATTTGGGGTCTACTTTGTTATCTGCGTGGCTCTCTACTTGATCAGGTTGGACGTCGAACGGGATCCATCCGTACTGTGCGACGTAGACCTCAGCCCAGGCGTGGCGGTCGCTCATGAGGAGCAGAATGTGCCCATCTTTACTCTGACTGAGATCAGTCAGGTACCCAGTGCCAATTCGGGAAGGTATGCCGAGAGCACGGGCCATGTACACGATGGCGTGGGCGAAATGAACGCAGTATCCACGGTGATCGCCGAATAGAAACGGCGCAACTTGGTCTTCTTCGCGTTTTACATCGTGGTTCGGCGTCAGTGTGTAGATCGCTGTTCGCGATAAGAAATTAGTGATTGCGAACATTTTCTCAATAGGGGTGCGTGCGTTCTCCGTTACCTTAATCGCCAGGTCAGAGTATCGCTTGTCAGAATGGGGAGTAAGGTAGTGCTGTTGCACCTCTTCGGTCCACCGTGGGTCTCCTACTGCTAGATCGTTCAGATCCGTAAGACTAAAGCCGGGAGCAGACGAGTAGACACGGTAGGTGTTTTTGAATCGGTTTGGTTTTGGGTTCTTGAGTTGGACAATCGAAAGCGGGTAATCGACGCCAAAAGCATTTTGGTGATCAGCGAGGAGGTATATCGACTGCACGAGAGGTGTGCGTTGAACAAGCTCTGCATCCTCTTTGCCAGTGAAGGATTCTTGGGGATTAATACCAGGGAGGTCAGTATCGTAGGCTCGTCCAGAGAACACCATTTCGTGTCCATTAAACGATGAGAGACTGCTCTCTCGAAGATACATCATCGGAGTGAACGGGTTCGAGGCGTAGTCACCCTCGAGTCTCACAAGTGCGGCTGGCTGGTTGGTGCTGCCAAGCGCAGACTCAAAGCTTAAAGGGCTTACCCCGCTCTCAGAGTTCATTCCCACGCCATTTGATACGCGAGCGAGCATCGCTGAGTTGAAGTGTTGGTAAAGCGCGTACTGAACGCCGTACAAGATTGACCCCAAGACGCAGGTAAGGCACACGCCTAGGATCCAATTTGCTCCCTTTGAGCTTCGTGCAATCGGGCGCGAGTCAACACGCGGGCGCTCCGCAAGTGAGGCTAAGAATATGCAAGTAATGCTGGCGAGCAGTAGACCCGAGCCCACGGTGAGGAGCATGGTGAGGTGATCAACTCGCAGTTGCCATGCAAGCGAATTGATAATCTTTGGTCGGTCGAAATGGTAGTCGCGGTGGCCAGCAAAAATGATGATTGCGAGCGAAGCAAGAACGATTGCTTCAAGTGTGATAGCGGCTTTAAATCGCCAAAAGACCCACGTGATGGAAGCGGTGAACGAGAGGGCCAAGAGCGCGGCATTCACCTGCAGTTGAAGGCCATCAAGAGTAAACGAGTGCGAAATAGCGTCACGAAGAAACCGTGAAGCGATTTCAAAAAAACCCCAATTCAAGAGCCACAAAAACGTGAGGATAAGAAGAGCGCCACGCCAATTGAGTTGCGAGCGAGCAAGCCGAGATGCGGCTGCTATCCCTACGCAAGCGGAACCAACCAAGAGCCACAGAGGGCTGCCTAAAGGAGTTACAACGTTAAGACAGAAGATGAAAATGGCGGCCCAGATCATCCGAAGGAGTACCGTCGTTCGGTACCATCGACCTCGTTCGTGCGAGGCGTAAGCTCCTAGAGTAGTTGAAGACGCGCTCATAGGTGCACCTCCCACCGTCGCTGCATGCACATGGTGACAAACGACTGGTATCCAGGCGTTGGTAAAAGAGGAGGTTTAGCTTCACTCGGCAGCAGGAACCAAGATTTTGCCATCGAGGTAAGAGATCTCTTCAACGGCACGCCCGCGTTTGCGTAAGGCAGGAAGCAAAAGACAGGTGAAAGCGATTGCTCTGCAAGCCAGGTCGCGAGGGTTCGAATACGCTCTTCCTCTTTACCGTCCAAGAAGCGATTTGCGGCACAGAAGATAATAATTTTTTCTAGCCGCGTACTTCCTGCTCGAGTAGCGCAGTATTGAAGCAACCGCGCCGCGTCCCCTTTAAGATCTGGCAATGTCGCTGCATCCCACACGGATTCAACAAGTAAGCTTTCTGCGGCTTCTGCGCTGACAGCAGCGGAGCGCGAGCCCTGTCCTTCGCATCCCATGACGATATCCAGATTGAGATCGCACAACATTCGAATATAAGCCAGCGCACGAGAGCACAGTTCGTCATCGCTCGGACGCGCGAGGGTGTATATAACGACATACCCCTCTGGAGTCATGGATGCTTCCGGGTGTCTGGAGAGTAGTTCCCCGCGCTTTGCAAAGGCCTTCCAGATAATTCTCTTTACGCCATCAGTCGGGTGGTAGGGCTTAATATCAAACGGATCACCTTGCCGGTTGAGGGTATCAACCACTAAGTCGCCTGGGCGCTGTGAAGAACTCAGTATCGGAAGGTGTGAGTCATTTGCAATGGGTGGAGTGACCAGAATTGAAACGTCCAGCGGGTTGTGCCATCGGTATCGGAAGAGACCAGTGATATCGCTTACTGTGCACTCGACGTGCGACGCGCGCCACATCCCGCGGTGCGGAAATGTCACGTCAACAAAGAGGTGGCGAGCAGACTTCCCACGACCCTCAATCACGATAATGGAGGGGGCTGGCCCAGGCCTTTCGAACTCAAGGGTTACCGTGAGGCTTAACAGCGGAAGCACCCGAATTTCAGTAGTATGGACAACAATCCGTACTTTCTCTCCGGAGGTAGCTGGCTTCTCCGGCGCAGAAACCGATATTAGACAGCTGCGATTAAGTAAAATGCCTTGCAGGGTAACAGCTATCAGCGCTAGGAGCATTACGGCGAGGAGCCCGTAAGCGAGTGATGCCGAGACAATATCCACGCTCGCCGGAATTGGTCCGAGGAACAAATATACGAGACCAAGAAGCACCAGAATCGCTCGACCGGTCAGGGGGCCGCGCCCTCGGGGTGATCGAAGCCTGTGGATAAATCTGTGTATTACTTGTGATTCGAATCGCCCAGCCATCAAATTATTGCTTTATTATCAACCTATTAGAATGCTTCCCCACAGATTTGCCAGGCTGGGGATATGTGTGGAAAACGTGCACACTTTCCGAATCACCACGCTCCCCTGTAGGCTACCAACGTAGATGAGAGAGGGAAAGGACCATCAATCATGGTTATCGGGGCAATTGGTAAACAATAGAGTCGAAGGCAAGGTCGTAACGGGCAGCCTCGCAACCAGCAAGTGCTCAGTTACCATTAGGCCGAAGGCTGACCAAGATCCAAGCAAGTTAAGGATGTCGCGTACCCCTCTCGGGGTGCACCCACGATCCCTGCTTGACTCCTTCGGGGTAGCAAACTGCGTAGTTGAGGGTTTAGTTGCAGCGCTTGTTCCCTGGTGCTCTGACTGCAACGTAAAGGCTGTGCGCCGAACCGTGGACTCTGTTTGTATCTCAGAAGAAGTAGCTGGGTTTTTTGTGCTTGGTATCGCAGAGCACGATGCAGAAGTCTCTCTTACCGAGCAGCTTGAGCTTCTTGGATTAGACCGGGCAGTCATAAACGGTTCATTAGTTCACCGTGATGACCTTCTGGATGTAGCAGTAGGAGAGCCGGTAGTGGCGATCCACGCTGGATCGGAGAGGGAATCGATGGAGCAATCCGTAGAGAGGTGGTTCGAAAGGGGCGGCGGCCCACTTCGATTGTACCAATTTGCAGACCGCCACAGTAGTGGGCGACTGCTCGGTGAAATCAGCAACTCCTGGGGGTGTGAAACGTGCGTACGGTCGTTTGCTGTAGTCACCCTTGGTTCAATAAATGCGTTTTCCGAATGTGCTCGGTGTCGGGGTGAGGCGTGGCTTGAGCAGCGCACCGTTTCGGGTGGGGTGGCTTGGCAAGAATGTGGTGAGTGCCTGGGTATTGGATTCACGCACAACCTTACCAACTATAAAGTAGGCGAGGTCCCGTATTTTCACCTGAGAGGAATTACTTTTGGAGAACTAGAAGAGCACCTCGTAAGCTATGTAGCTGAATCAGCGAAATTCGACGTGCGGCTGATCTGTCGCAGTGGATTCGCTGATTATCCGATAGCGGCGCCTGTTGAGCTTCTCTCAGATGGAGAGAAAGCTTTGCTTACCATGACTATAGCAGCGCTTTCCGGATATCGAGGCGCACCTTTGGTGGTAGATCTCGCCGCGTTAGGTCTGCAAAATGACAAAGCAGCTGATGCGGGTTCAGAAATTTTTGGCAGTGGTGTCCCTCTTTCCATTTCAGCGACACCAACCCTCCTGTCTGAGATCCCTCCCGGGGCTGCGAGTGATGAGTGGATAGCGGTGACCGGTACCGATGATGGGGTACTTTCGTTTGAGTCGCTTCGATTTCCAGTAGGAGAGGTATCCTTGATTACGGGCCCTTCTGGAACCGGGAAGTCTTTTCTCCTGCGGGAAATTATAGGGCATCGTTTTACCCGCCGAAAAAAACTTTCGACGTTGTGCCACTTCGGGCCGTGCAACGAACTTCTGTACGTTGATCCGCTCGCAGACGAGTCAATAACGCTGGGTTGTTTGCTAGGACTTACTTCATCGATTGCCAAGAGCTATTCCAGTACGAATTCTGCGCGGCTTTTTGGGTATGAGGCGGTGGATTTCTTACCGAAGAAAACTGTGAAGGTTATTGCACTTGAGCAGAGCGATGATTTTGATTGGCGCCGCGAGCGAGTGACTTTAAATTCTGTAACATATCCAAAGCTTCTAGCCTGCGACTTGCCCACCGCGCGCAAAGTGCTGTGGGCCGACGATCTGGTAGATCTCGTGTTGTCGCGCCTTTCAGATGATCTCGCTCCGACGTGGAATTTAGGAATGTCGGTAACTGAGATCCCGTTACCGCACCGGCGATTTCTACTGATGTACAGTGCACTTCTTCGTTTTTTAATCCCCAATAAGAGCTCCTCAAAGAGAAGCTCAGTCCTCCGTCCTCAGCGCCCGCTGATCTTACTTGATAGGCCATTTGCCGTGTCTCCCCAGCAGGGAACAGAGCTGCGCCGGCTCATGTCCGAGGTATGCCTCAGAGGTGGTACTGTTATTTGCGCCGATTCCCTTCAGGGGGTCGAGTCGGGATTTAATTATGTGGTACGGTTATCGCCCAACTCAGGGGGCCGAGTCACCGCCGGCGAAAAAAGCTCAGTGCCTGATGGAAAGCTTCTTCATCAACAGCTGTGTCGGTCGGCGGTAGTTGCGGACGTATTAAATGGTTGTGCGAGTTGATCGCATAAAATGAAGAAGAGGGAATCGTATGCCTGATAAGAGACTTTCCAGACAAGAGATCAAGGAGCTCTTGTACCGAAGGCGTTACTTTGTCCCAAACGCAGTAACAGTCGGTAATATGTTCTGCGGTTTTCTTGCGATTTTGTACGCATCTTCTGGCCGCTTCGAGAAAGCTGTGATTGCTATTCTTATTGCGATTCTGCTTGACGGCCTCGACGGGCGAGTCGCGCGTAAATTAAACGCGACCTCAAAGTTTGGCATAGAGTTTGATTCGTTTTCTGATGTCGTTTCTTTCGGTATTGCTCCGGCGGTGCTGATGTACCACTGGGCATTTCAAGTGAGTGCTAATGATTTCGGAGTTGCTTTCGCGTTCTTCTACGCATTGTGCACTGCGAGTAGATTAGCGCGGTTTAATATTTCGGACGAGAATTTGAAGAGCTTCTCGGGGCTTCCGAGCCCAGGTGCCGCGGTGTTTGTGGTAGCGGTTATAAATACGTGCCTAGTTCCTCAAACCTCCTATTTAATGGTTGGGGTAGGAACTGTCGTTATGCTTGCTATCGGATATCTGATGGTTTCGACGATTGAGTTCATGAGTATTAAGCAGTTTAAGCTTTCAGGCTTTCGAATGAAGGGGCGCTTGGTTGTTGGACTGCTGATTGCGCTGACGTGGTACAATTTTACTATTGGTTTACTCGTCATCTCAGGCGCATATGTCATGAGTGGACCATATCTTCGAGCGCGGTATTCGTTACCGCGGTGGCTTGGAGGAGTGCAGGGGGAACCGCGGGTTGAACGGGGTAAGGTGGTGTCGATAGTTTAGTCAGGGATCGTGGCGTTTATTCGCGGCGTTCATCGGAGCTACGATTGTTGTTCCAACGGATAGGGTGAAAACATCGCGGAAAAGACCCGGCTGGCAGCGTAAGGCTACCTCTTGGTTTGGCGGAATTCGGATTTATTGGTGGCTCGCTTATTTCAAGATCCCGTACAACATCTCTGCAGACAACACCGCGAACTCAAGTCGCCCAAAAGCGATTGAATCCCCGCTTAGTATCTCAGTTTGACCTGAGTCGATAGGGGCGCCGTTCACAATCGTGCCGTTCGAAGAGCCCCGATCGCTCAAGAATATCCGCCTAGATTGCAGGCGTATCACTGCGTGCTCTCGCGAGATCGCAAAGTCAGGGATCACAAGATCGCTCCCGGGTTCGCGCCCTATGGTGAATACATTCGGATCGGGAGAAGCCGAATCATCTCCTTTTTGAAGCGGATAGATCGCTTGCTGAAGTGATTCGGCTTCAGCTGCTGCGCGCGCAGCAGCTAGGAACATTGCGGGTTGAAAGAGTAGCGTCATGCTTCTTTTGCGTGAAGCTGTTTCTTGAACCGCCTGGGGGCGAAGGAGAGTGCCTTCACGAAGGCCCGATCCTACGAGAAGGGGACAGGAAACAAATAAGCGGAACGACTCCAGGGTGTGTGACGTTGCGATTTTGCGAAAATATGTCGTGGAGACTCGCCCAGAACCGTTGATGACTGAGCGGAGCGATGTTTCGAGATCGACCCCACCCGTGCTGGCTGCGGCTGTAGGGGGTAGCGAAGATTTTCGGCGAAAAAGATCAAATATCATAGCGATGTATCAGGTATCGGCAACGACGGTGGCCGCGTTGAGAAGAGAGCTCTGTTTCGGGCGAGAAATTCGGTTTGATCCTTCAGGCTAGACCGGCAATACCCTTTATCGATAGGAAAGGCGTTAAGTTGGGTCATTGGGTGCATGATCAGCTTTGCATGATAAAGTAAGCCCAGCTAACGGCATTCCCTCGGAATCGAGGATATCACCCCGCATCTTCGGACACCGACCGTCTAACGTCACCGTAAGGATCCCAAAATTTGTCCGCCCGATCGCCAGACTCTTTCTTAGTGGCTCTCTCGCGGTAAATTCTGGCGTCGCTGTATGAGCTGATAGCGGTGAAGAGGTTAACTCACCTAAAATTCTTAATTGAAGTGGAATTTCCAGAATCTCGGCAAAATGTCTATCACCTGAAAGCAGCACCACGTCTGCAGGAGATGCATCGATAGCGGCAATGAGACGCCGGTGCTCTTCGGGATATTGCGTGAGTGACTCGACTCCTTTGATTGAAGCCTCACCGCTATTTAACCACTGACTGCCTGAGGCGAGAACGACTACTGGACTCTTTGGTGCCAGAAGCCGGTTCTCTACCCACTCAATCTGCGCAGATCCGTACATCTGAGCCCCGGCGCTATTGGCAGGAGTACGAAAAGAGCGATCATCTAAGAGTAAAATTTGGAGCCCTTTAACAGTGACTTCCTGCGCGACACTATTCTCAATCACCGAACCTTCCGATCGTGGTGAAAAATACCGATTGAATGCTCGCTTGGAGGCTCCCCCATCTTTGTAGAGAGAATTTGAATTATTAGGCCCGAAATCGTGATCATCCCAGGTTGCAAACAGAGCGGTTTGGGATTGAAGTTTTTTGAAACCAGGTTGTAAAAAAAGTTTCTCGTAGAGGGCCGTAATTCGAGGTTCATTGCCGAAATCCGATTCTGTTTGGTAAATGTTGTCCCCAAGGAGTAGAAAAGCATCGAGATGTTGATCCGCGATTGTACTCCATACAGAGGAATCGGGGTTGCTGATGCAAGAGCCAAATCCAATTCTGACCTGTGACGGTTTCGGTGTGCGTGCGGTTTGTATTGAACACGCCGTAGAGAAGCACAGCGTCAGAAGCACTAGAGAGATTCGACTAAGGTAAGGCATGCACAATTCTC
>JAYVGZ010000257.1:0-2748 GCA_043771805.1 Pseudomonadota bacterium | reverse complement strand
CTCTGTCTCGTGGATCAAGGAGCTGATCCCAGATCGCCTGGTTGTTGAGCATCTCAGAAGCGCTCACACCGAGTAGCTGTTCAGTGTTCCCCACTACCTCCCCGATCTTAAAATCTGAGTCAGTGATGAGAATAATAATGTTCCCGTAGCGGGCGAGACGACGGTACTGGCTTTTAAGCTCGTCGTTCGTGTATTCGCGACGCTTTCCTCCTAGCTCCGTCGCTGGCGATAGCACGCCCTCAACAGTGCGGCTCAGGGTTTCAAAGCCCGATAGCTCCTCTTGCTTCCAACGGTGAAAGGCCCGAGTAAATATACACTCGACTACGCCAATAACGCGCCCTCTCACCAGAAGCGGGAACACACCGCACGAGCGAACCTTACGGACTGCGAGTTCTAGAGCTAACTCGCTCGGAATACGGGCACGTTGAAGGTCGTGCACAATGAGCGGTAATGGCCAGCTCTGACCCCGAAACGTTGCTCCGGAGCCGTCAAGCTCAAATAAAGTACCGTCGACACTACCGGCCCGAACTACCCGTTGGGGAAAGGCTCCTACAAATAGCTCCTCTTCGTGACGTAGCTGCACCGAAACTTCGTCACACCCAACTTCGCGGCCGATTGCCTCAGCTAAGAGGTCTACGTACTCCGCAGTAGACGAGAACTCTCCCGTCTCGAAGCGGAACCGTAGCGGTTTTCCCTCTGCTGACTCGTTTACCATTCGTCGCCGTACCTCAAACTTCGTGTACCGAAAAACACACTCGCCTCTCGGCTTTTTATCCCGTCACCATCAATTCGCTCACGAAGGGCCCTCTAAAGTATTCCGCCGCACTACTATGACCTTTGCGCGCTTGACCCGACTACGAAGCTCACTCATTAAGAGTGCCTCGTGCTCATGCTTACGCACCGACTTCAGATGCGGGTCACCCTCCGATTCTCGGAACTCGTCTTTGAGCTCTTGAAGGCTCATCCGGTGCTGACGCAAAAAACGCCACCTGCTGAGCGCGAATCCTGCAACACCTAAGACCGTCAACGCATAGCCACTACGAAGCGCAGTATTAAAAAGTAATCCGTCAAAACCACCCCAATTTTTAGATGATATCCCATCCCAGCTAACTAGTCGCAGCCTTTCCTGAACGGTCTTCAAATACCCCCCGAGCAAGGGCAGCACGACGACGAATAGTAAGATACTTCGTCCGATTCCGAAAACAGACTCCATGGCGCCTTCTTTTACGCGGCCAAAGAAACCGAGCACACCTAGGCGCCCAAGATTCGGCGCGAGAGTACCGAGGGAAAAAAGTCCTCCGGTCTGAAACATACCAGTCAGGACAGCTCCGATCCCAATCGCACCCAACGCCGTACCCACCACACTGAAAATACTCCAGAGTGCAGATCCGAACGCGCTCTCAGGTGAGGCAGCACTGTCCATGCTCCATTGTATCAGCCCGGCTTGCCTTACCCACCTGAAAGTTACAGTGATCGCCAGAAGAAAAGCCCACCACGTTACCGCTAGTGAAAGTATCCGACTCTTCGCTACCTTTCCGTCTTTCCGGGCTTTCTCAAGCCGTTTGACCGACGGCGGAAACTCTTTGTTTGTCATAAACGCACCTAAGCGGTAGGAATGAGTCGAGATCGGTACCCACTAGTACCACCACCATCCATTGAGGAGACGCGTTAGCCACTCTCCTGGAGCCCCCTGTACCTCCTGAACTAAAAGCAGCAGAAGAAAAAACGTAACGGCCATTTTAGTCAACGCCGCGGTCGACGAGAAAGAGAGCCCCTGCGAGACCCGGCTTGCGACAACGCAGGTGAGGTCTACGGCGATAAAAATTACTATCCAGAGAGCAGCAAGGTTAAGAGACCCCGCAACGATCGATATGAGGAACCAGAAGACCTCCAAAGGGCCTCTCTCAAGACTTCTGGCTACAACACCACCGCACGGGAATGGCTTGTAACTAAGGGCTACTCCCTGAGCGACCGCTTCAAGCGCTCCGAAGTGTGTCAACGCTATAAGGGTTAAGGTGCGGGAAATTGCTGCGAGGTCGGAAGCAACCTGTCCTCCCAAAGGATCCTGTATCGAGCCGATCGTTTGTCCACGCGCGGTGTCGATCAGCTCGCCGAACATCTCAGCAGACTCTACAGCTATTCGCACAGGAGCCCCAACCATCACCCCAACAACGAACTCAGCGATCAGCGAAAGCGGCACAGTGGGCTCTAGCGCCAGGCCCTCAACCACTGGATAGAGCGCAGCCGATAACCCAACAGTAAGTAGCAATCGAGGAAAGAGCACCAGCGAGTCCCCCAGGGGCAAGATAGCCGTTACCCCTAAGCTCCGTGCGAACAGAAGACTCACTAAAGACCAGTCAGGAAGCCATACACCAGAAAACACTACCCCCTCCCCACAAGCTCAATCGCGACAAGTGTCTTGACGAAAAGCTCCCGAAGAAGAGCTATTCCCAATCCACCCAACAGATACGCAATGCCGGCAAAAACGCAGAGCCTCACAAGGTGAACAACGCTCTGCTCCTGGATCTGTGTGGCAGATTGAAGTGCTGCTACTACGCCGCAGGCGAGGCTCACGCAACCAACCGGAACCGCAGAGATCAGCAGCACTAACCACACACACTCGATGAACAGTTGATTCATACACACCCCCTACTGGTAGGCTCTTATCAAACTTTGCGCGAGGAGCAGCCATCCGTCGGCCGAGATAAAGAGCAGCAATTTAAGGGGAAGGCTCACGATAACCGGACT
>JAYVGZ010000256.1:0-2162 GCA_043771805.1 Pseudomonadota bacterium | reverse complement strand
AGAACTTAAAGTTGCTGCCAGCGTGCAAGGACAAGGCTGTCTACCAGAAGGCCGTGCTTGTCATCGCCGATGGCCTGCGGGCGCACGCTGTTGCTGCCTTTCCACACGTCACGTTTCAAGCAACGTGCATCCGTCTCATCATGGCGACATCATGAAGCGGTGGCTGATCAAGCACTTACCGGACATCTTTGACCCAGAGCGGTTTCTAAGCGTCGCGCAGCTCTGGCGTTCTTGGAAAGCTCGTAACTAGCGCGTTACTTCGTTCCCATCTACAGTTTTTATATTTTCAAGCTTGGCAAAATCCACCACCACTAAGCTCCTGAGCGCAGCCTCTCGTCTAATTTGCTCATTCAGCTGAACTCTGTTGGTTATGATGCTGCTATTCATCGTAGGATATGTTATCGCTATTGGTTGGATGCCGGCAGCTGAAATTTTATCCCACATTAGAGCGATGCAAGCTACGGTATTTTCCACCGAGACGAGGCCACGCTGTACATCATTGATGCCAACTAGCACAGATATTTTGCTAGGCTTTAGAGAAATTGCTGCATCGAGCCTGTTTAGGGTACCTCGAGGCAACCCTTAGTTAGACCTCCAGCAAAGCTGCTCTGGGCGTACAGTATCTCCACCCCTTCCTTGATTGCTGAGTACGTTTGGAACATAGTAAACATAAGTGCTGTTTGCTGCTAATCTCCCCGAAGATATACAAGAGTCAATGCTATCTGTAGGTAAACAAAGGCCTGTACGTAAAGTGAGAGAATCACCAATGGCCGTAGAAGGCTTAGGATCAGGTTGATCACTGCCACCGCACCCGACTAAAAGAATGATAATCAGCGCTGTGAGTAATTTCATCATATAATTATCTATGCAAGTCAATCACAAAACTGACATCTTCTGGGTCCTTAACCAGCTCGATTCAAAGAACTTCGAGCTTTGGGATCAGCTGTCTGAAGACCAGCGCAAAGAGGTCTCGCCGTTTGTCATCCTTCGTTGGTTGACCGGCTGCTCGGACCCTGAGCAACTTGTACTACTCGGCGAGGTTGCGAGCACTTGCCTCTTTGAATTTGGGCAGAAGAAGGAGCTGATGCTTAAGATCCTGGCTGCTTGCACTGCAAACGGTGGCAAGCGGTACAAGTGGGTCAACCCAAAAGGCTCAACCAAGTCGAGCTCGAAGGCCTTACAGCTGATTGCGCTCACCTATAGGATGTCCTTGAAGCAAGCGGCTGAGGTTCGCCCACAGTTTACGGCCGATGAGATCATCGAGCTGGCTACGGCGCAAGGATGGCAAAAGGACGAAATTAAGGACCTGCAGAAGGAGCTCGCATGATAGGGGGTATCACCTTCACTCATCCCACCACCTTCGCCTAGCACAGGCCAAATGTGGCATGACGCGTCTAGCCAGACTATCAAAGTTTTCATCAATAACACGTGGGTTTGTTATCGGCAGCGGCGTTCAAGCGTAGCATCACCTTTGACGCTAACGCAACGCTTGGGGTCATCGCGCTCGAGATTCAGCAACGGCAAGATAGTTGAATGCTCTAGCGTTCAACAGCTACTAAGCGAGGTAGCTTCGGTTCAAATCCAACCTGCACACGACGTTCGGTGATATAATCAGCGTTATGCTGGACACTAAGTACCTCTATTCATGTAAGTATTGCGGCAAGAAGTTCATGAAAGAGCAACCTTTCATGAAGCACGAATGCCAGCAGATGCTCCGAAGCCGCGAGGTCCAGACTGTTGTCGGGCAGCAAGCCTACGTGCTCTACAAGCTCTGGCTCGAGAAGCAGCGCCGCAAGCCGCCGCCGCCTGCAACCTTCATCACCTCCACCTTCTACACCGCCTTCTATCGCTTCGCGCAGTTCACGCGCGAGACTGGCGTGCAACGGCCTGAGACCTACATCGACTTGATGGTCAAGGAAGGCCTCTCGCCGACCCTGTGGCGAGGCGATGACGCTTATCGGATGTACATCGAGCACATCGACAAGAAGCTCGACCCGTACCTCCAGCTTGAAGAGACGTTGAAGGTGCTTGATGACGTGGCGCTCGTAAAGAAGTGCGAGCTTCCTGCTGTTTTCACTCACCTTCGTTTCGGCGAGGTGCTAAGCATGGTTAGCAAGAAGCACCTCTCGCCTTGGTTCCTCTTCTGCTCTGCAAGGTTTCGT